>NZ_CDRRQU010000015.1:0-52032 GCF_977044495.1 Cetobacterium sp.
GAAAAGAACATTGTAGAAGTTCCAAGCGATAACAATATTGTTGGGCTTGATTTTGCTATGTCTGAACTTTTTGTTAGCTCCGATAACCAAAGAGCTGACTATCCTAGATTTTTTAGAAAGTTAGAAACTAAACTCGCTAAAGCTCAAAGAGAGCTATCAAGAAAAGTCAAATTCTCACAAAATTGGTATAAAGCAAAGTTAAAAGTTGCTAAAATCCATAACCTTATCAAAAATAGTAGAAAAGATTTTTTACATAAGCTATCACACGAACTTGTAACTAAGTACAATGCGATAATACTTGAAGACCTTAATATGAAAGGTATGAGTCAAGCATTAAACTTTGGTAAATCTGTCGCTGATAACGGTTGGGGAATATTTACAACTATGCTTCAATACAAATCAATGTTTTTAGGTAAACAAACAATTAAAATTGACAAGTGGTTTCCATCATCAAAAACTTGTTCATTTTGTGGTTCAGTAAAAACTGAATTGCCACTATCTTCAAGAGTTTACAAATGTGATGAATGTAACTCAGAGATAGACAGAGACCTAAATGCAAGTATAAATATTCGTGAGGTTGGTAGAGAACTACTAGCCTATTAAAATATATATTAGGGTAGGAACTACCCGTAGAGCGTGATTAATATATCCGACATGAGTCAGATACTTCCCACGAAGCCCCGCCCTCTATTAGGGCGGTGGTAGTTCACATAACCCCTTTAGCTTTTAGAACTTCTTCAAGCTTTTCTTTAAGTTCAGCAACATTGATAATACTGTTAAGTGAAATAACATTTTTAAGAGATGTACTGTTAGCTAAATCTGATGACATGATGAAGATGTCAGCTAACCCTTCAGTGGCTGAGGCTAAATCTGTATGATCAACCTCTGCATCAACCCCAAGTTGAGTCAAAACTTTTTTGATATTCATCTCTAGCATAAAACTACTTCCTAAACCTGATCCACAAACTGCTAATATTTTCATAATAAAACCTCCTATATTATCTCTAAAATCTCTTGATTTGTTTTTGCTAATTTAATTTTTTCAATTTTTTCATCATCATTTAAAAGTTCAACTAAATTTGTTAAAGCATCTATATGAGATTCATTATCTTTTGCTGCTAAAGTTATGACAATTTGAACATTGTTATTCCCAAACTTTGCAGGAGTATTCAATTTAAGTAAAGACATTCCCATTTTTAAAACTCCATCCTCTGGGCGAGAGTGAGGCATTGCCACATCTTCAGAAAGGACAATATAAAATCCTAGTTCATTGACTTTAGATATCATGGTGTCAATATATCTAGGTTCAATATAACCTTTTTCTAGAAGAGGGTGAGAAGCAATCTTTATAGCTTCCTCCCAACTATCAACTTGAGGCAGGATTTGAATGTTGTTTTCCAATAATTTTTTTATCATTTTCAATATCCTCCACGAATCTTTATACTTTAATTATATTTAAAGAGAAAATAAAAATAAACTCTCTATTTTATTCAAAATTTTTTTACAAAATTATTTATGTTAAACTCTTTTTCATTGGTAATTTCCACAAGTTGAACAAAAGGGGTCAAATGCTCTTTGTTATCTTTTGATGAAAATGCCACCACGACTTGTACCAGCTTGTCATTTGGAAAAAGCACGGGTTTTTTTAGAGTCACTAGTGAAAAAGCTGTTTTAAAGACATCATTTTCGTTTCTAGCATGAGGGAAAGCTATGTTGGGTGCTAAAATAATATAACCTCCATATTTTTCGATGATTTCAATCATATTTTCAGTATATTTTTTAGTGACACATCCATTTTTTTCTAAAATTTCACCTGCTAGTTGAACCGCTTCCTGCCAAGTGTTGACCAAAACGCCCTCTTTTATATAAGTCCTATCTAGCAAGTCAAAAATTGTAAGTTTTTTTGGAGAAATATCGTCCACCAAAGTCGAATCAAGTAACTCTTTTAATTGAAATAGGAGGTTATCCTTGTCAATAATTGTAGTATTTTTTTCAATTACCTCTAAAACTTGAGAAAAAAGAACCTTTTTACTACGTCTAGGAACATTGAAGCTCTCTAAAATCTCCATATCTTCATTGGAAAGTAGTGGGTTGACTTTAATTATGGGTTGAATTATATCAGTACTATCTAAATCTAGAGTTGTAACAATGTAATCGATAGAGTTTTTTTCTAAAGATTTTGTCAAAAGATGACTTGGAATTATATCCACAATATCTAATGAATAGAGCTCTTTTATCTGCTGAGCAAGAAGTTTAGAAGTTCCATAACCTAGTCCACATACAAGAAGAGCTCTCTTTTTATTTTTACTTCTAACTCTATTTCTATCAATAGCAGCTTTAAAATGAATTGTTATAAAAGCTATTTCATCTTTTGTAAATTTTTTCTCTATAAACTTTTCAAGACCCTCTAAAACTTCAGAAGTGATATCAAAAAGTTGTGGATAACTTTCTAAAACCTCTTGATAGATTGAATTTTCAAGTTCTATACCATTTTGTATTCTATATATGGTAGGCTTTATATGATTTAGTAATCCATCTATTAGAGTTTCATCTTGAGATATATCAACATCCACTCTTCTATTGAATTCAGTTATTAATTTTTTAACTAGAATCTCCATCTCTACCCAGTTCTCATAGTATGAATAATTTAAGTTATATGTATGGCTTCCCAAAAAGTAGTCAGTGATTTTTAGATACTCTACTTTAGAAAGTTCAATGTCATAGTGTGCTTCTAAAAGTGTGCTACCTTTTTTAATAGCTTCATACTCTTTTGTATTTTCTAAGAAGTTTTCATTTTTAATTTTATCTATATGGTGTCCAGCTTTAACCATAAGAATAGTTATTTTAAGATAGTTTTTAATAATCTGGTAAGCCTCATCAGAGATTATCCTGTTCATAATTTTTTGACAGTAGTTTAAAAATAGCTTGATTCCCTCCTCATTAACAGACAGATATTCTTTTAGGATATTTTTGAAAAATATATTCTTTCTATTTTTAATAGTTGTTAGAAATTTCAAAAGACACTGTCTAATATCCTCCTCTTTTCCAACTAACTCAAGACCTTTTTTATGACAAATTTCTAGAGATAAATGATATTTCTCAAGTGTCTCTTTAAGATTTTTTAAATGAAGCTTAATAGTACTCCTACTGATATCCAGTTCTTCAGAAAGTTGCACCTGATTGATAACTCTTTTAAAAAGAATTAACATGAGTATATAAAGTTCTCTTTCTTCGGAAGAGAAAGTTGTTTTATCGTAGCTGTCTTTTAAAAACTCTTCTAAAGATTTAAAATTGGGGATTTTTACGATACCTTTTGAAATTTCAATGTTGTCAAGAGAGTTTTCACTTAAAAGTTCAGAGATTTTTTCCAGCTCATAACGAACAGTCCTTTCACTTACTCCAAGTTCTTCAGAAAGTTCCTTTAAACTTTTTTCTTTTTTATGTAATATTAAATTTTGTAAAATTAAAGTTGAACGACTATTTAACATTTGTGACTCCTTTTGTTATTTTTTTAGTTGATTATAACATAAAAAAATAAAAGAAAATATGATTGAGATGGGTATAATATAACAACATGTGTATAGCTATACATATATATAAAAGACTAGAGGCGAGGAAGATGAAAAATTTAAAAAATTATTTTAGATATTTACCAGTGGCTCTTACAGGACTAGCTCTAGGAATATCCGGAGTGAGTGGTGCAGTTGCAGTTATATTTGATTCTAAAGCTTTATACATAGGAAATTTTATATCTTTGGCACTACTTCTTCCTATAATTATAAAGAATATATTACATTTTGATGTATTTAAAGAGGAGTTAGAACACCCAACTTTAGGAAGCTTCATACCTACTTTAGATATGGCTTTAATGAATTTCTCTGTTGTACTATATGAATTTTCACCAGTTTTGGGAAAGGGTCTATGGTTATTGTGTATATTGCTACACTTAATATTTGGAACGTTATTTGTATATCATAGATTTCGTTCTTGGAATATAGAGCATATGGTTCCAAGCTGGTTTGTTCCTCCTATTGGAATAGTTGTAGCTTCAGTGGATTCAACAGTTATGGGTATGCCATATTTGGCACAGATTATATTTTATATAGGATTTATTTTCTATATAATAATGCTTCCTATGATGTTATATAGAATTATATTTGTTGAAAACATTGATGACGCAAGACTTCCAACTTTTGCAATAATGGCAGCTCCACCTAATCTTTGTTTGGCAGGATATTTAGTGGCTTTTAAAACTCCTAATCCAGCAATGGTTGGATTTTTATTTCCATTAGGGATATTTATGACAGTATTGGTCTATATATCAATGGTTAAGATTATGAAACTAAAATTTACTCCAGTGTATGCGTCATTCACGTTTCCATTGGCAATAGGTTCCACAGCGATTTTAAAATATTCTAACTATATTATGTCAATAGATGAGAGTAGAGGAATTTTCTGGTATAATTTTGGTGTAGCAGCGACAACTTTAGCTGTATTTTTTATATCAATTATCTTTGTAAGAATAGTAAAAATAGTTATAGAGCAGATAAAAGCAAGTGGAGGGAGTTTGTAAAACTTCCTCTTTTTGTTATTAAAGTTAACGTGCTATAATTAAGTAAAAAAATATGGAGGAGAAAAAATGTACGGACTATCGGAAACAGATTTTTTTAAAATTATTGACATCTTAAAAAAATATAAAGAAAAAATAGAATGGACAAAAATTTTTGGCTCTAGATCTAGAGGAGATTATAAAGATACTTCGGATATAGATTTACTTATTTCTTTAAGAATGAATAGTATTATTGATAATATTCGAAATGATTTTTATGAGTCTGATTTAAAATATATGGTGGATATAGTGGAATATAGTGAAAAAATGGGAGAAAATATAAAAAAAAATGTGGAAAATGATGGAATCTTGATATATAAAACTAATGAGAAAGGAGAAATTATTATGAATGAAAATAAGTTAAAATATAAATTTGAAGACTTTCAAAAAGCTTTAAAGAAATTAGAAGCTGCTTTAGAAAAAGACGCACATCTGGATGAGTTGTATTTAGATGGAACTATTCAAAGATTTGAGTTTGTCTATGAATTAAGTTGGAAATTAATGAAGAGTTACTTGGAATATCAAGGAACCGAAGTTGTGAGCCCAAGAGAAACTTTTAGAGAGGGATTTAAAGACGGTATAATAAGTGATGCAACAGAGTGGATTAATCTTATGATAAATAGAAACAAAACTTCTCATACATATAAAGAGGAAACTGCATGGGATATTTATGATAAGATAAAAAGTGAATATATAGTATTATTTAAAAATTTTGAAAAAGAGATGAGGGAGAAGTTGAACTAAAACAATAAGACACAAAAAATTAAATCGGTAACATATGTTACTGATTTTTTTATACTTTTTTGGTATACTTTTAAAACGAAAATATTATAAGGAGGAAATTTAGATATGTTATCACAAAAAACGATAGATATTGTGAAATCAACAGTGCCAGTTTTAAAAGAAAAAGGAGTTGAGATAACTACAGTATTTTATAAAAATATGTTAGAAGAGAATCCAGAGATTAAAGATATGTTTGATGCAGGAAAGCAAAAGGATGGATCACAAGCAAGAGCTTTAGCGATGACTGTATTAGCAGCAGCGGAGAATATAGATAATCTTGCTATTTTAATGCCAGCAGTGCAATCTATTGCAAAAACACATATAAATGTAAAAGTTACAAAGGAACATTATCCAGTTGTGGGTAGATACTTACTAGGAGCTATAAAAGAGGTTTTAGGAGAAGCAGCTACAGATGATATAGTGAATGCTTGGGCTGAAGCTTACGGAGTAATTGCGGATGTATTTATTGGCGTTGAAGAGAAAATGTATCAAGAGGAATGTAAGTAAGAGGAGGAGGAGCTAGAGCATAGCTCTAACTCCTTAACTTAAAATAATAAAGGAAAAAGGAGATGAGAAAAAGTGAAAATATTGAAGGTTATAATTGTGTCCTTTATTGCAACTATATATGCTTTCTCTCAAGAAGAGGCTATAAAATTAGAGGATTCAGTTATTCTTTCAACTGGTGGTTTTGAAATGCCTATTCTTTCAGAGAATAAAAATGTGATACTTCTATTTAAGGAGGAGATAAATAATGGAAGTTATAAAAATTTGGAAGATGTTTTAAGAGAGGCTCCAAACATAATTATTCAAGATACATATTTTGGACCAAGGGTGGATATAAGAGGAAATGGAGAGAAATCCATATCTAAAGTGAAAATATTGGCAGATAGAGTGAGTTTAAATCCTATTGATGACTCAATGGGAACACTTCCAATCAATACAATACCTCTGAATTCTATAGAAAAAATAGAGATTGTTCCTGGAGGAGGGACAGTGTTAAATGGATCGGGAAGTTCTGGAGGAATTATAAATATTGTAACCAAGTCCTCTTTAAGAAAGGATTTTTTAGTGCTGGAGGGAGGATTAAAATCATACAATTTTAAAAATACGGGAATTTCTATAGGACAAAATTTAACAGAAAGTTTATATGGAAACTTTAACTATAGTTATTTGAAAGGAAACGGATATAGAGAAGGAGACTTCCAAGAGAGTGATAGCTTTAGTGGTGGAATAGACTATTTTATTGATGATAAAAATAGAATAAAGTTCCAGATGTCGTATTTTGATGAGAATAGAGATTATTCCACTGCAGTTGAAAAGGAACTATTGGAAAAAAATAGAAAAATTAAAGGATTTCCGGTGGTAAGTAGTTCTAAAAGAGAGGGGTACTCTTTAGATTATGAATATAAATTTAGCGATTCGCTTACATTTATGAATACAGTCTATTTTCAAAGATATAGTAGAGAGTTTACAGAAGAGACGTTCATGGATTATGAAATTCCAAAACTTGGAAGTATGCCATTTGATATTTTGGGAGAAAATTTACCGGTATCGATGAATGGTAGATTTAAAGAGGATACAGTAGGAGTTAAAACTCGAGGACAGTATATCTATGAAAGAGGTGAACTTATTTTAGGTTATGATTATAGTTATACAAAGCTTTTGAGAGATAGTAAAATTCGGGCTAATGGTGAGTTTTTTCCAAAACCAATTCCCAATTTAAAATTAAACGGGGATGTGAGGATAGACCTAAAAAATAATATCTTTAAAGAGAGTAATGCTATTTATGGATTAAATAGATATAACTTAACAGATAAGTGGGAACTTATTTCTGGAGTTAGATACGAACATTCAAGATTTGGTGGACAAAGGGATAGCGAAACAGAGATAAAATCTATGAGTACAATACATGAATATAAAAGTATTGAAGATACAAAGAGAAGTGATAACTACGCTTTTGAGATATGAACAAACTATAGATATAGTGATTCAGGAACTATTTTTACAAGATATGAAAGAGGATTTACGTCACCACTTCCGGGACAGATAACAGATAAAGTGAATATGAACTATCTTTCAAATGATTTGAAATCTGAAATATCCAATAATTTTGAAGTGGGAATTAGAGACTTTGTAGCTAATACCTCTATAAATTTATCACTATTTGCGATATTTACTCATGATGAAATAGTTCTGATTCAAAAAAATGCTCATAATCCTGCAATAAAAGAGTGGCAGTATAAGAATCTCAACGAAGTTAAGAAACTTGGAGGGGAGTTATACCTAGAGCAATATTTTGAAAAGTTGACGACATATCAGTCGTTTTCTTATGTTAATACTGAGATAACAAAGGGAGTGTACAAAGGTGAAGAGTTAGCTATGGTGCCAAAAGGAAAAATTATTTTAGGAGCAGGGTTTGACATAACAGAAAAGATGAAATTTGATGTAAATTTTAATTTGATTGGAAACTACATTGTTAAAGAATATGGAGAAAATGACCATTATGTAGATACAAAAATTAATAGCTATAACTGCACAAATATTATGATGACATATACAATAGGAGATTCATTGAGTGTAAGTTTTGGAATAAATAATTTATTTAACCAAAAGTATAATTATGAAGAGACATGGAAAACAGCGGTTCCAGCTCCGAGAGCAAATTATTTTCTTTCAGGGAAATTATATATATAGCCGTATTTATAAGAATATATCAAGTTAAAAGCTAAAAATTAGGAGAGAAATTGACCCTCCTAATTTTTTTGTACGTTGAGGAATAGTTTAATTGCTAAGAGGGTGGCAACTCATGATGGTTGAGAATAGCAGGTATAGCAAAATATATTAAAAAATTAGGAAGAGTAATAATTTTTTTATGATTATATTGGGATATACTTATTTCATGTTTATCGATTAGATAATCAATTTGGGAACTAGTGGAATTTGTTAAGTATTTAATCTCATTTTTACAAAATAAGAATTTGTGTTGTTTTATACAAAGTTCTGAAAGATTTTTATTTATTTCAATTTGAAATAGGTTTATATCCTCTATGGGTGAAATTTTTTTAAAATAAAAAATTTGTTTAGAAATCTCTAAAAGTTGCATATGTTTTTTTAAATTGGACTTATTTTTCAAAAGTTATCACTCCTATATAATTTTTTACAAAAATAAATAATCTAGAAAAATTTCAACATCAATGACAATATATCCATTGGTCTGTTTAAAGACGGCACTGGGACATCGCTTTAGTTTTTTATAAAGAGTTTCTTTTTTGAAAGGGAGGAGTAGTTCAATTTCCTCCATTAAGGCAAAGTGTCCAATATGTTCTTTGATTAAACTTTTAATGCAAAATTCTTTTTCCATAGCTCCTCCAAAAATGTTATATATGTTTTTTTATTCCTATATATGGATAATATAAAACATTAAATAGTAAGTCAAATTATTTTGAAAAAAGATGCTAAGAGTGGCATTTTTAAGAAAAAAAGAAAAGAATGAAGAGTGGGATTTTCGCTACTGTAATAGAGTTAGCTTTATGTTATTATAAAAATATCTCGAGATAAGATAAAATACAAAAAATCGTAGGAGGAAAAAAATGGGTATGACAATTGTAAAAGCAAAAGAAGTATTGGAAACAGTTATAGTTAAGATACAAAAAAGTATTGAAAAGGAAGTGTCTTATTTAAAGGAATTAGCGGATGATAAAGCGACTCTTTCACACATAGAACAATTACAGGCTGATAATGAAGCATTACCGGAAGGAAATCCCTATGGGTCATATTTGGAGTGGAGAGAGCAAGTGGAAAAGGAGATAAAGACAGGACAAAACTCTTTAGATAGAATAGAAGTTGAAAAGGCAGAGTTGATGGCATTTAGTTATTTCATGGATAACGCATTAGAGGCATAGAATAATAAAAAGGGGCTAGAAATTTTCTAGCTCCTTTTTTTGTAAATGAAAAATGTGGAATTATATATAATTTCTGCTTTTTTTCACAATGAAAAAATGCTATAATGAACCTTAAGGTAAAATATTAAGATGAGGAGATAATAATGATTGAGGAAATAAAAGAGATGGAAGCGAGGAGAGACGAGGACGAGATTGATCTCTATGAACTGATTGAAATATTGATGAGACATCGGTGCAGTATACTTGCTACTATAATATTTTGTACAATATTATCGATAGGAGGAGCGCTGTATGTAAACAGCAAAGCACCACACTATCTAGTTAAGAATATTCTTATACAACAAGAAAATTATGGCTTAAAAGGTGTGAACAAAATAGATGTAGATACTATTTTACTTCAAGACAAAAATGTTGAAAAAATTTTTGAGATAGAGCCTATAAGAGAGGAGTATTTAAAAAATACTCCAGAAAATATGCAAAATCTATCGTCAAAAAGGAAATTTTTACAAAAGATAGTGACCATAACTAAAAATGATAAGAAGCCGGAAGAGGTCTTAATAAAGGTGGAAGCCATAACGGATGAAGATAGCAGCAGAGAAGTTATAGAGAGATACCTAGAGATTTTAAGAGAGCAGGATAATCTAGCTGATATCATAGAAAAAGAAAAAATAGCGAAAAATATCTCTTTAGAAAAGGTTAAGATGGAGCTTGAAGAGATTCAAAATGAAATTTTGAATATTTTCAAAAATGATGACGATTTAGAAAATCTGAAGCCCGAAGAGAAAATAAGTTATATATCATCTAAATATCCAAAATTGGATCTTAGAAAAAGTGAACAGGAAAAATACTATAATAACTATGTCAATGAGTTAATAAAATTGGATTCACTGAATGATGAAGTGGATATTATTAAGGAGACAACAGATATATATTCTTTAAAGGAAAAGAGTAAAGCTAAAATCGTTCTTGTAGTTGGAATGGCAGTGGGAGTATTTTTAGGAGCAGTAGTTGCATTTGTTAAAGAGTTTATATATGAATATAAAAAAAGATGTAAAAATAATTAGGTTTATGAGAGGGGAAAATATGAAGCATCAAATTTCTACTGAGGTCAAGCATGAAGATGAGATAGATATTACAGAGTTATTATTAATTCTTATAAAGGAGAAGAAAACCATATTTATAACAATGGCTCTGGTGATGATACTATCTTTTGGGGGAGCTTTATATGAAAGAAATACATCCAGAAAGGCCTCTATAATTGTCAATTTAGCAGAGGGATATAATGAAGGAAACCTATTGGTTAGCAATGTCTTAGAAAGGGTTTATAGTGAAAATGATATAAGAGAAAGAAATAGACTTTCATTAGATGAATTTGCAAAAAAGTTTAAAATAACTGGTATTGTACCAAAAGAGATAGAGGAAAAAAGAGAGTTTTTACTTAAAAGTGGAGAGTTTTTGGAATATACACCAACTAACTACAGAGTTGATTTAAGAGTTGGAAGTATTGAAGAGAGTAAAAAAATTTTAAATGATTACTATAAATCTTTGAACGATTATTACAAAGAGTTAAATGAGTCGAGATATAGATTTAAGTACTTTGATGAGAGAATTTTAAGTGATAGCGAGTATAATTATGAGGACTATTTAAAGATTTTAGATGAGAGAAAAAATTCGTTGAAAACTCTTATAAAGGGAAGAGAAAATACAAGAACAGATTATATTTCATATGGGTTTGGATACAGAAAAGTTCAATTAGATTTAGAGAATTTAGAAACTATAAGGGTTCAAGATTTAAAAAATTATCTTCTAGCGACAAATATAGTTAAAAATCCAGAAAAGTTTCAGAGTGAATTTTTGAACAGAAAGTTAATTCTCGAAAATAGTATTAAAGAGAAAAAAGAAGAAGCTAATAACTATAAAAAACTCTTAGATAGATATAGCTTTGAGGGTGAGAATGTGGTTTTACCCAAAGGAGTTAAAATAAGTGTAGGAGATAACCAAAAGGAAAAATACTATGTTGAATTGATGGCAAGTTATCTGAGTACGGAGAATGAACTGGTAAATTTACAACAACAATTGGAAGAGTTAATATATGTGAGTAAAAATTTAAAAATGGGAACAGAAATAGAAAAAGCATATATATTGGAATCACTACAAGGTATTGTAAAAAGTTATAATGCTATAGTTCAAGAGGTAAATACTTTGGAGAAAAAAGAAAATTATATAAGATATGGAGCTATAGTGAAGCTGGCAACTCCGGTAGAGATTGAAACCAATTCAAAGGCTAAATTAATATTGGTAATGGGTGTAGTTATGGGGCTATTTTTAGGAGTTATAGTGGCACTTTTAAAAAATTACTATCAAGTGTTCAAAAAATTTAATAAGAGTTTAATGTTGTTATTATTATTTTCAATTAGTAGTTTGAATATCTATTCTATGGAGAGATTAACTCTACAATTTACTCATAAAGAGATAAATCAGGGATTAAATCCAGATAAGACACCATTTGATGTAAGTGAAATATTGATAAAAGATTTTTTGATGAAAAAAGTGGGTATATCCGCTGAAGAGTTAAAAAATATAGAGATAGCACCTATTTTTCCTACAGGAAGTATTGGTAGTACAGAGAGTAGATTGAAGAGTGGAGAGAGATATCTATATATTCCAACTGAGTATTCAGTGACTTTAAATTTAAAAAATAAGGTAGAGGAGAAAAGAGTAAAAGAAAGTTTAATAGAAAACTTTCCGAAATTTTATATAGATTCATTTTTCAAGAGTGAAAATTATAGCTACGACTTTTTAAAGGAATATACGAATTACAGAGATGTTATCAAAGCGTTAAACAATTTGATAGAGTCTATAAATTTAGAGATTGATTTGAGAAAGAGAAGTACTAAAACAAGAGAGATATTCTATGAGTACAGTAACTTGGATGTGGAGCTAAATAGAGTGAAAAATATCAGTTTTAGAGATATATCCAATTATATTAAATCCAATAATTTGGTGGCTAATATCTCCTTAGAAAAAATTCTTATAGAGGGAGAGGACAAATATACTGTTTTAGAATTAAATTCGCTAAGAAATAAAGAAAAGATATATGAAACTGTTTTAAGAGATTATAGTATTGGTGAAAAACAAGCTGTTGTATTGGAGAGTGGAGATATTAGTATAAGTTCTGATGTAGGATTAAGGGAGGAGCAATACATAAATATATCTAAAATGTATTTAAGTAATCTAAATAGAGAGAACAGTTTGAGAATAGGACTTTTAGAGAATTTAAGATTTTCTAAGAATATGAAAGAGCCAAACGAGGAACAAAAGAAAAGAATAGAGATAGGATTATTAAATGTTCAAAATGAACTAAACGAGATTTTAAACAGCATGGTGAAAATAGAGTTAAGAGACTATAGAAGGGAATATATAGGTAGCGTGAAAGTATTTTAATCGAAGGGGGGATGAAGGTGTTTAGAGAGAATGCAATAATGGAGTTGTTTTCTAATAGAAGAAATATAGTTAAGTTGCTAATAGATTTAATCACAGTATTTATTGGAATCTTTCTAGGCCTTTTAGTAAGATTTGAGAATAAGTGGGAAGAGAGCCTACACAGTAGCTATTTCATAGTATATGGAGTAGCATTTTTGTGTGTTTATCTTTTTAGAAAAAATTCTATGAAAAGTTGGAGTTATACAAACTCTTTGGATGTTTTAAATCTAACTTTTACAAATTTGATAGCACTAGTGGTGACACTGGCCTACTATGCAGTAACAAGGGAGGAATACTCCAGAACAGTTGTACTGGTAGGATTTATATTGGTAGTGATGCTACAGCTTCTATGGAGATTTTTATTTAGATTGAATAGATCCTATAGAATTGTACTTGGAAAAAGTAAGCCTAAATTAAATACGCTTGTGTATGGAGCTGGAGAAGCGGGTGTAGCACTTCTTCGAGATGCTCTTACAAATCCGAATTATCCATACCATATAACAGGAATTATTGATGATGATAGGCGTAAACGTGGAACATATATAAATGGTGTAAAAGTTTACGGAGATTTTTATGATTTAGAAAGAGTTATGAAGGAGTTGAGTATAGAGACAGTGATTGTAGCTATACCAACTATCAAAAGGGAAAAGGTAAAAGAGATAATCGACTTAATAAAATGTTGTGGGGATATAAAAATAAAAATATTGCCAAGCATAGATGAGATATTTCAAGATGAAAATATGACGAGTCAAATAAGGGATGTGAGCATAGAGGATCTACTTGGAAGAGCACAAGTGCTTGTCAATGGCGACAACATAAAAGAGATAATAAAGGATAAAACTGTATTTGTAACGGGTGGAGCAGGAAGTATAGGAAGTGAGCTTGCACGACAAATAGCAAAGTATAATCCTAAAAAATTGGTTACAATAGATGTTAATGAAAATGATTTATATTTTTTAGAGTTGGAATTAAAAAGAACATTTAAAAATTTAGATTTGCAGAGCGAAGTTTGTAATATTAGAGAGCAGGATAAGGTTGAACTACTATTTGCCAGATATAAACCTAATATTGTGTTTCATGCGGCAGCACATAAACACGTTCCTTTGATGGAACATAATCCTGAGGAGGCTATAAAAAATAATATATTTGGAACTAAAAAAGTCGCAGAGGTCGCGATAAAGTATGAAGTGGATAGATTTGTATTGATATCTACAGATAAAGCGGTTAATCCAACGAATATCATGGGAGCGACCAAGAGAGGCTGCGAAATAGTAGTAGAAGCTATGAATAAAAAGGGAAAAACAAAGTTCATGGCAGTACGTTTTGGGAATGTACTTGGAAGTAATGGATCAGTTATACCGATATTTAAAAAACTTATCAGCGAAGGTAAAAACTTGACGCTAACTCATCCAGATATAACGAGATATTTTATGACTATTCCTGAGGCTGCCCAACTTGTTATAGAGGCTGGTGCTCTTGGAAAAGGTGGAGAACTATTTATTTTAGATATGGGAGAACCTGTAAAAATAATGGATCTTGCTAAAACGATGATAAAGTTGTCTAATGCCAACGTGGATATTGATATAGTGGGATTACGTCCCGGGGAAAAACTGTATGAGGAGTTACTCTATGATGTAGGAGCAGCACAAAAAACAGAGAATAATAAAATATTTATAACTCGTATAGATGAAACAGACATAAATTTGGATGAACATTTGGAGGCTTTAAGTATAGCTATAAAAAATCCTAAGAAAAATGAATTAAAAGAGTTAATGAAAAAATTTGTAGTGACATATAGGGAGCCACCACAAAATAAAGAGATAATTTAGAAGGGAATAAGATGAAAAGATTATTTGATATAGTGGCATCGCTTATAGGTTTGATTGTATTTACTCCAGTGATGCTAATAATTGCCATAGTAGTGAAAATGACGTCATCAGGACCGGTACTTTTTTCTCAAAAAAGACTTACAAAAGGTATGAAAGAGTTTAATATTTATAAATTTCGTAGCATGGTGAGTAATGAGTTTAGAGAAAAAAATACAGTACAAATAAAGGGGAGTTCTAGTGAAATAACACCGATAGGAAAATTTATGAGAAAAACAAAACTGGATGAACTTCCTCAGTTTTGGAATATTTTAAAGGGTGATATGAGTTTTATAGGTCCTAGACCGGAACTCCCAAGGCGTTTAAAATATTATAATAGTAGGCAAAAAGAGATTTTTTCAGTGAGAAGTGGAATATCGTCGCCAGCAAGTATAGTATTTTCAGATGAGGAGTATCTAATGAATCAAGTGGAGGATCCAGAGAAATTTTATATAGAGCAAATAATGCCATATAAAATAGAACTGAATCTTTATTACATAGAGAATCAAAATTTTTTCTATGATATTTGGTTAATAATAGCTACACTTCTTAAGATAATAAATAGGGTAAAGAATGAGGATGTTGTGAAAGATAATAAGCTTCTGGCTAAAAAGGAGAAGATGGTGGAAAAGATAGGGGCTGAGTATTGATGGGAAAGAAGACTCTTATGATAACAGGTGCTAGTGGATTTATAGGAAGTAACTTCATAGAAAAATATAAAGATGAATACAATATAGTTCCTGTATGTTTAATTAAGAATAAGCCTGAGGGCTTAGATTATACAGGAGTGGATACAATACTTCACTTGGCTGCTTTAGTTCACCAGATGAAGGGGGCACAAGAGGAAAAATATTTTGAGGTAAATACAGAGCTTACAAGAAGATTGGCAACAATTGCTAGGGAAAAGGGGGTAAGACACTTTGTATTTTATTCGACGGTAGCAGTTTGGGGAACGCATGGATATTTTGAGCATGAAAAAGTAATAACTTTAAAAACTTCTCTTAATCCACTAACACCGTATGCGAAGAGCAAATATAATGCTGAAGAGATTTTAAACGGATTAATAAGCGATAATTTTAAAGTCTCTATATTGAGACCACCAATGGTGTATGGAAAAAATTGTCCCGGAAATATGAAAAGATTAGAGAACTTAGTAGATATATTGCCTATTTTACCTTTTGGGAATGATGAAAATAGAAGAACGATTGTTCATATAGATAGATTACTAGATGAAACAAATAGGATTATTCAAAGTGAAAAAGAGGGGATTTTTATTCCAAAAGATGATAAAGATATGTCTATAAAAGATGTATTAGAATATATATTTAGAGAGAAAAATAAGAAAAAAATACTAATAAAACTTCCAAGAAGTGGAGTGAAATTGCTTCATAAAATAAAACCTAAAGTAGCTGAAAGTTTATATGGAAGTTTAGCATTTAGAGGTGATAAAAATTGAATATACTATGCTTATTACCGAGGTATTATGAAGAGAGAAATAGCTCTACATTGGAAAAAGAGTTAGTTTTAGAGTTAGCAAAAGAAAATTATATAACAGTAGTAACTTTATCAGAAACTGGGGAAACTTATTTGAAAAAGATAGAAAATGTTGAAATTTTAAAAATAAATGTAGGAGATTATTACTCACATAAAGTTACTAAAATTGATAAAGGGTTAACAATGTTGAAACTACCTTATATTTTTAGTTATAATATAAAGAAATATTTAGGAAAAAATAATTACAATTTAATTATAACATCTACACCAATGTTAAATAATCCGTTGCTAATGAAGAAGTTAAAGTCTTTATATAGTAGTAAAATTTTATTAATAATATGGGATATTTTTCCACAAAATGCCATAGATTTGAAAATTTTAAAAAATAAATTACTAGTAAAGGTGTTAAAAAAAATATATGGTAAAGCTATAGATTTAGCAGATTATATTTCATGTATGTCTCAAGGAAATAAAAATTATTTGCTTCAAAAATATCCAGAAATACAAGAAAAGATATTTATTTTAAAAAATTGGGCTCAGATAAAAAAGAAACCTACGTTTAATAAAAAATTAATTAGAGAAAAATATGGATATAGTGAACAAGATTTTGTTTGTATTTTCGGTGGAAATATGGGTAAGCCTCAAAAATTAGAGAACATTTTAGAATTAGCGAAAAAATCGTTAGAGGATATAAACATAAAATTTTTGTTTGTGGGTAAAGGAACGGAGAAAAATTTATTAGAAAATAAAGTGAAAAATGAAAATATAAGCAATGTAAAGTTTTTAAATCATATTCCAAGAGAAGAGTATGAATTAGTAACAGCATCTTGCGATATAGGATTAGTTAGCTTAGATGAAAGATTTACGGTTCCTAATTTTCCATCAAAAACAACGGACTATTTTAAACTAGAACTTCCAATTTTAGCTTCTTTAGATTCTTGTGCAGCAGCGGACTACGGAAATTTTTTACAAAATGAAGTGAAAGCAGGATTGTTTACATTAGCAGGAGATACTGATGAATTATATAGTCAACTTTTGAAACTAAAAAATAATGATAAATTAAAAATAGAATTAGGAAAAAATGGAAGACAATATTATGAGAATGAGCTGGGAGTAGACAAAGCTTGTGAAGTTATAATGCAGCAAATAAAAAATAGGGGATGAAAAGTTATGTTTAAAGGAAAAACTTTACTGATAACAGGTGGAACAGGATCATTTGGAAACACGGTATTAAAGGGATTTTTAAGCACAGAAATAAAAGAGATAAGAATATTTTCAAGAGATGAAAAAAAGCAGGATGATATGAGAAAACGGTACAATAATCCTAAACTTAAATTTGTCATAGGTGATGTGAGAGATTATAACTCTATTCACGATGCATTAAGAGGGGTAGATTATGTTTTCCACGCAGCGGCATTAAAACAGGTTCCATCTTGCGAATTCTATCCAATGCAAGCAGTTCAAACCAATATTATAGGAACAGAAAATGTTTTGAATGCTGCGATAGCTAATGGTGTAAAAAAAGTTATTTGTTTAAGTACAGATAAAGCGGCATATCCAATTAATGCTATGGGAATGACGAAGGCAGTTATGGAAAAGGTAGCGATAGCTAAAGGAAGAAACCTTGGAGAACATGAAACAACTATTTGTGTAACAAGATATGGAAATGTTATGGCTTCAAGAGGGTCAGTAATTCCATTATTCTTGGACCAAATAAGAGCTAATAAACCAATAACATTGACAGATCCTAATATGACGAGATTTATGATGAATTTAGATGAGGCTGTTGATTTAGTTTTATTTGCTTTTGAACATGGAAAGAATGGAGATTTATTTATACAAAAGTCACCAGCAGCTACAGTGCAAGTTTTAGCAGAAGCTGTAAGAGAGTTAGTGGGACATCCAGAGCACAAAATGAAAGTTATAGGAACTAGACATGGAGAAAAGTTATATGAAGTGCTTATGACAAAAGAAGAGAGAGTTAGATCTGAAGATATGGGCGACTACTTCAGAATCGCAGCAGATGATCGAGATCTTAACTACTCAAAATTCTTTGAAGATGGTCAAGAAGTAATAACAGAGGCAGATGAATATAATTCTCATAATACAGGTAGATTGAATGTTGAAGAGATGAAAGCTATGCTCATAAATTTACCTGAGATTCAAGATGATTTAAAAGAGTTTGGAGTGAAGTAGTATGAAGAAAATACTAATCACAGGATCAAATGGATTTATTGGAAAAAATCTTATTGAAAGATTAAATAGAACTGAAAATATTGAAATTTTAACATTTGATATAGAGAATAGTGTGGAAGAATTAGAAAGGAATATAAAATCAGCTGACTTTATATTTCATTTGGCTGGAATAAATAGACCAAAAAATCCAGAAGATTTTTATAAAGGCAATAGTGATTTAGTTGGAAATTTAATATCAATATTAGAGAAGAGCAATTTAAAAACACCGATTCTAATAACATCTTCTATTCATGCAGATAAAGATAATGACTATGGAAAAAGTAAATTGGTTGGAGAAAAGTTGTTAAAAGAATATTCAGAAAGAAATAATGCTAATGTATATATCTATAGATTACAAAATGTTTTTGGGAAATGGTGTAGACCTAATTATAATTCAGTTGTTGCAACATGGTGTTATAATACTGCAAATGATATAGAGTTACAGGTAAATAATAGAGATACTTTAATAGAATTTGTGTATATTGATGATGTTGTAAATTCAATAGTTTCACATTTAGACGAAGCAGAAAAAGAAAATAAGTTATACTATATGGTAAAGAAAACATATCATAGAACATTGGGAGAGGTTGTAGATTTGTTAGAATTTTTTAAGAAGAGTAGGAAAAATCTAACTATTCCACAGGTAGGAATCGGATTTGAAAGAGCTTTATATGCAACATATTTATCATATCTACCAAAAGATAAGTTTTCATATGAATTACAGGAGTATAGTGATGAAAGAGGTAGTTTTATTGAAATACTTAGAACACTTGATAGTGGACAGTTTTCAATATCAACTTCAAAGCCTAGAGTGACTAGAGGAAACCATTACCATAATACTAAAAATGAGAAGTTTTTAGTGATAAAAGGAGAGGCAACAATTAAATTTCGTCATATATTTAGTAATGAAATAATCGAATATGTAGTATCAGATAAGAAGTTAGAAGTTATAGATATACCAACGGGTTATACACACAATATTACAAACACTGGAAATGAAGATATGGTATTAATTATTTGGGCGAATGAACAATTTGATAAAGAAAATCCAGATACATACTATTTAGAAGTTTAGGAGAAATCATGAAAAAATTAAAGGTAATGACTGTTGTTGGAACAAGACCAGAAATTATAAGATTGGCAGCAGTAATAGATAAACTAGAAAAATCAGAAGCTATAGACCATGTGATAGTTCATACGGGGCAAAATTATGACTATGAGTTAAATGAAGTTTTCTTTAAAGATTTTAATATGAGAAAACCAGATTATTTTTTAGAAACAGCAACTGGAAAACCGAGTGAAACAATAGGAAATATTTTAATAAAGATGGATTCACTACTGGATGAAGTTAAACCAGATGCTTTTTTAGTACTAGGAGATACAAATTCGTGTTTAGCAGCTATAGTTGCTAAAAAGAAAAAAGTACCTATTTTTCATATGGAAGCCGGAAATAGATGTTTTGATCAAAGAGTTCCGGAGGAAACAAATAGAAAAATAGTAGACCATACAGCAGATATCAATCTAACTTATAGCGATATAGCCAGAGAATATCTTCTGAAAGAAGGATTACCTGCCGATAGAATAATAAAGACAGGAAGTCCAATGTTTGAAGTTATAAATATGAAGTTAAAGGATATAGAAGTTTCAAACATTTTAGAAAGATTGGGACTAGAAGCCAGAAAATACTTTGTTGTGTCAGCTCATAGAGAAGAGAATGTTGCTTCTGATAGAAACTTCTTAAATTTAGTAGAAAGTCTAAATGCAGTGGCAGAAAAATATGAAATGCCTATAATAGTTTCGACTCATCCAAGAACAAGAAAAAGAATAGAAGAGTTAGGTGTAAAATTTAATCCATTAGTAAATTTAATGAAACCATTAGGGTTTAATGATTATGTAAAACTTCAAAAAGAAGCTAAGGCAGTATTGAGTGATTCAGGAACAATAAGTGAAGAATCTTCAATATTAGGATTTCCAGCATTAAATATTAGAGAGACACATGAAAGGCCAGAAGCTATGGAAGAAGCATCGGTAATGATGGTAGGTCTTCGAAAGGAAAGAATAATGCAAGGTTTAATAGTATTAGAGACTCAAGATAAAATAACATTGAGAAATGTATCAGATTATTCTATACCAAATGTATCAGATAAAGTGTTAAGAATAGTACTATCTTATACCGATTATATAAATAGAATAGTTTGGAGAAAGGAAATTTAATGAAAATAATTGCAATAGTTATTCCTGCAAATATTTTTAGAGCACCATATATAAATTACTTTACAGATGTATTAAAAGTTGGAGATGTTAAGTTTGATTTTATTTTTTGGGATAAAGAAGGTGTTGAAGAAAATGGAATAACGTTTAGAATGCAGATGTCAAGTAAATCAAATTTTATTAAAAAATTTTATTATTATCATATGTTTACAAAATTTATTGAAAAAAAATTGGAACAAAAAAAATATGATTATATTATAGTACATACATTACAATTAGGTATTTTTTTGCAAAAATTTTTATGTACAAATTATAAAAAAAGATATCTCGTAGATATTAGAGATTATAGTATTCTTAGTGTACTTAAAAGACCCTTAATAAAATTATTAAAAAATTCAAAGTACAATTTTATTTCATCTGAGGGCTTCAAAATGTGGTTGCCACAAAATATAGATTATATTTTAAGTCATAATATTAAATTTGAAAATCAAGATACTGTTCAGAGTAAAAATGTGATTATAAATGGAGACAAAAAAATAAAGTTATCGACAATAGGATCATTGAGAGATAAAGAAATAACTTTAAGTTTAATAGACTGTTTAAAAAATAGTTCGAAAATAGATTTACATTTTTTTGGTGATGGACCTATAAGTAGTGATTTAAAAAAGTTATCTTTAAAAAATTTAAAATATCATGGTAGATATAAGAAAAAAGAAGAAGAAAAAATTTATAAGAGTTCAGACTTAATAAATATAGTTCTCCCTACAAATAATATAAACTCTAGAACTTTAATGCCAAATAGATTTTATAATGCTTTAAAATTTGAGAAAATTATACTTACTACAGAAGGAACTTATTTGGCCAAAATGGTAAAAGAATATAATTTAGGGATAGTTATCAATCTGAATAAGGGCTACAATTTAGAAAATTCTATTGTAAGAGGCATAGAAGAAATGGATTGGCATAAATATAGTAATGGTAAAGCTCGAATAATGAGTAAAATAGAAGAAGATATAAATTATTTTGAGGAAAGTTTACGACAAATAATTAAATAGGAGGATTTAATAATAAAGTTTATTAATAAAGAAAATGAAGATTGGATTAATATTTGGAACAAGGCCAGAAGCAATAAAAATGGGTTCATTATATCATACTTTGAAAAATTCAGATATAGATGTAAAAGTTATCTCAACGGGACAACATAAGGAGATGTTATATCAAGTTTTAAATTTATTTGAGATAAGACCAGATTACGAGTTAAATATAATGAAAGAAGGACAGGATTTAGTTGAACTAACTAGTAAACTAATAAGTAAAGTTGGTGCTGTAATCAAAAATGAAAAATTTGATTTTATATTAGTTCAGGGAGATACTACATCAGCATTTGTAGGAGCTTTAGTTGGTTTTTACAATAAAATTCCAGTTGGACATATAGAAGCGGGACTCAGGACAGGAGATATATACTCTCCATTTCCAGAAGAAATTAATAGAAAACTAATAGGAAGTATTGCAGAATTTCATTTTGCACCAACAGAGATAAATGTTAACAATTTGCTAAAAGAAGGAATTAATAAGGAGAAAATTTTTAAAGTTGGAAATACAGTGATTGATTCTTTATACTGGGTGAAAGAGAATAAAAGCTTAGATTTACAAAAGATAAGAGATAAGTATAATTTGAGAGATAAAAAATATATTCTTATGACAATGCATAGGAGAGAAAATTGGGGTGAACCGATGAGGAACGCTTTAAAAGGTGTAAGAAAATATTTGGAGGAAAACGATGTTTTTTATTTAGTATTTCCAATGCATTTTAATCCAATAGTAAGAAAAGTTATAAAAGAAGAATTAAAGGGATTAGAGAGAAAAATATTGGTTGAAGCATTAGAATATTTGGAGTTTATAGGTATTATGGACGGAGCACATTTTATAATGACTGATTCGGGTGGAGTTCAAGAAGAGGCTCCAAGTTTAGGTAAACCTACATTAGTGTTAAGAAATACAACGGAGAGACCTGAGGCAATTGAAGCAGGAACAGCAAAATTAATTGGAACTTCATCTTCAGAAGTCTATAAAAATATGAAGTTATTAGAAGGAGAGTTGTTTGAGAAGATGTCTAAAGCAAGTAATCCATATGGTGATGGAACCACTTCATTGAAAATAAAGGAAATTATACAAAGGAGAAAAAAATAGAATGAAAATTTTGTATGTCTCATCCCTAATTTTTCAAAAATCAAGTTCTGCTGCAATTCGCAATGTGGGTTTAATAAGGGGATTAATACAAGCAGGGAATGAAGTTGATATTTTGACTATAAACTCTTTAATAGAAAATGAAGATCAATTTTTAAAAGAATATTTAGGACAAAATATAAAAATATACAAGAGTGATTTAAAAATAATAAATTATTATTTAAAAAACAAAAAGCAGAGAAAAGAAAATTTATTTATATCCGGATTAAAAAAAAATATTAAGGAAAAAATAAAAAGTATTTATTTTTTTCCTGATGTTCATAGCGAATGGCTTAGAAGTTATAAATCTCTAAAGATAGACTATAAAAAATATAATTTAGTTATATCATCTTCGGATACAAAAACGAGCCATTTTGTGGCGATGAAAATAGTTGAAAAATATAAAATGAAGTGGTATCAAATATGGGGCGATCCTTGGAAAGACGATATTAATTTAAAAAAATCAAGTAAACTTTTAAAATTTAGAATATCATTATCTGAGAAAAATATATTAGAAAAAGCAGATAAAATATTTTATGTCTCTCCGATAACAGTTGACAAAATGAAAAATAAAACTAGGTTAAATAAAATATTTTATTTGCCTAGAGGTTATTTGAAAGAAGTGGAATCTCGAAATATAAAAAAAGATATATATAGATTTGTTTATACAGGAATTTTAAGTGAATACAGAAATATAGGACCTCTTTTAGAAAAAATTGATGAATATAATCAAAAATATGAAAAAAAAATAGAGTTTCTAATATATGGGACTATTTCAGAAACCAAAATGAAAGAAATTGTTCAATATAATTTTATAAAATTTTATGGTTCAGTTTCATTTGACAAAATAATAGAGGTATATTCAAGAGCAGATGTTCTTGTATTTTTGGATAACGGAAAAGATACAAGTCAAATACCTGGAAAAATTTATGATTATTTAGGAACAAATTGTAAAATATTAACAATATTTGATGAGATAAATTCGATTTATAATTATTTTAAAGAAGAATTAGAAGTAGAGGTACAGTTAGCAAGTGATATAAATATAATTAAAGTTTTAAAGCAAACTCCTCGAACAATAGATCGACGATTTTCAAATTTAAATATTGTTAAAATTCTTTTAGAGGAAGAGCAAAATGAATGTGTATAGTTTTATATTTTTAATATCATATATTGCTGGAATTTTGAAAATGAATAAATATTTTAAACAATCTATATTAGTAATATTAATAATATTTTTGACAACAAGTTACACATCAGGTAGCGACTGGAGAACTTATGAATTAATGCATAGATATTTTGATTTATCAAATTTTTATAATTACTATAGTGAAAAAGGATTTTCTTTGTATATAGCCCTATCGAAATATATAATTACAAATTTTTGGTATTTTTTTATAATAAATAAGCTAATTGTGGCATACTTATTTTATAAAGTAATAAAACGATATTCACAGAATATTTTATTAGCATACAGTGTATTCTTTGCGGCTGGAGGGATATTTTTATTCATAGATTGTCCCTTCAGAAATTTGTTAGGAATTGGAATTTTTTTATATAGTACCAAATATATTGAGAAAAGTAAAGTAAAGTACATATTATGTATTCTATTAGGAGGAAGCTTCCATACAACAATCATCATAGTAGGATTGCTATCTTTGATAGATTTTTCAAGATTAAAAAATATTTTTTTATTTTTCATTATAGGAGTTGAAATAATTCTAAGCTATAATATTGAATTGGTAATGAAAATATTAAAAAAGCTTCCTATATATCAACATAAATTAGCGTTTTACTTAACAAGTGATTATTTTAATGGTAATCTTTTAACTTTTGGTATGTTTGAAAAATTTATAATTTTGTGTATATTAATTTTTAATAAAGAAAAAGTTATAAAAAAATTGGATAAAAAATTCTTTAATTATGTATATTTGTACATAATATTTTATATAATTGCAACTAAAATATCCATTTTAACAAGATTAGTTTATTATGTTCAAATATTTTATTTAATATTTGTCTGTTTTATACCACAAAAAATATATAGAATAAAGCTGATATATATAGTTCTATTTATATATTACTATTTAATATCTTTAGGTCAAACGAGCAGTGTCCATATGAAGTATGATACATATTTACTATATTTCTTTAGAGAAATCCCCTATGAGATTAGGATAAAAATGAATAACCAAGATTATAGAGAAACAATAAAGAAAGAGATATTTTTAAAAAATATCGAATGAAATTAAGAGGAGGTATAGAATAATGTTATTAGAAAAAATAAAGAAAAAAGAGCTTACAATTACGATTTTAGGAATGGGATATATAGGATTACCTACTGGAGTTGCATTTGCAAGAGCTGGATTTACAGTGTATGGGTTTGATGTGGACAGGGATGTAATTTCAACCTTAAAAAAAGGAAAAATTCACATAGTTGAACCAGATTTACAAGAAGCTTATGAGGAAGTTTTAAAAAGCGGGAAATTATTACCAACAGATAAATTGGAGAAATCGGATGTTTATATCATAGCTGTACCAACGCCATTTAAGCATAGTGAAGATCAAAAAATTGCGGATTTAAAATACGTTGAAAGTGCCTCAAAAATGGTGGGTGAAATATTAGAAGAGAATAATTTAGTTATATTAGAGTCAACAGTTCCACCAATGACGACAAGGTTAATGACTGATATTTTAGAAAAAATATCTGGAATATCTAGAGAAAAATTTATGTCAGTTCACTGTCCTGAAAGAGTTTTACCAGGAAGAATATTATATGAATTAGAGCATAATGATAGAATTATAGGAGCTGAAAGATATGAAGCTACCGAAGTTGCAAAGGCAATGTACGGTGCGATGGTAAAAAAAGGAAAATGTTTTGCCACAGATGATATAACTGCAGAAATGTGTAAGCTAGTTGAGAATACATTTAGAGATGTGAATATAGCTTTTGCCAATGAGCTATCAATGATTTGTGATAGCTTAAATATAAATGTTTTCGAACTGATTAAATTAGCAAATAAACATCCGAGAGTAAATATTTTAACACCAGGAGTTGGAGTAGGTGGGCATTGTTTGGCTGTAGATCCATGGTTTATAGTTGAAAAATTTCCTAAAGAAGCAACTATAATTAGAGAAGCAAGGTTGATAAATGATTTTAAGCCTAGATTTGTTGCTAATAAAATTGATAAAGTCTTAGAAGGAAACAAAAAAATGATTGTGGGAATATTAGGGTTAGCGTATAAACCTGATATTGATGATTTAAGAGAGTCACCAGCAATGGAAATAGCTGAGATACTTAGAGATAAAGGATACAAGATAATTGCTTGTGAACCTAATATAAATGCGAATAAAATAAATGATTTTGAATTATACTCGTTAGAAGAAATAATAAAGAAAGCAGATTATTTAATTTTAGCTCAGGGACATACGGAATTTAAAAATAAAATTGTGAAATTAAGTGAAAAAAATATATATGATTGTATTGGTTTATTAAAATAAAGATTTGAAGTAAAAAGGTGGAAAATTTAGTGAAGCGAAATCTAAGCAGAGTAAAAAAGTTATTAAAAAGTTTATTAAATGTAGAAAAATATATAGAAGAAACAGTAAAATTTGAATTGTTAAAACAGGATTATGATAAATGTTTATTAAATAATATTGAAAAAAATATTTTAAATTATGAAGAAAATAAAGAGTCTCAAATAATAGTTTCTTTAACAACGTATAGTAAAAGAATATATAGTGTATATTTAACTATTGAAAGTTTATTTAGACAAACTCTCAAACCGAATAAAATAATTTTATGGTTAGCAGAAGATGAATATAAGAATATACCATGTTTGTTAAAAATTTTACAGGACAAAGGCTTGGAGATTCGGTTTTGTAAAGATATAAAATCTTATAAGAAGTTAATTCCAACTTTAAAAAAATATCCCAATGATATTATTATAACAGTAGATGATGATATAATATACCCAATAGATTTTATTGAAAATTTGTATAAAGAATACCTAGATGACCAAAATTGTATTTATTATTATATTGGACATAAAATAAAAATAGAAAATAATAAAATAATGCCATATTCGAGTTGGGAATTTGATTATCAAGGAGAAGAAAAAACTTATTTGACATTACCGACAGGAGTGGGAGGTGTACTATATCCACCAAATATATTTTCACCAGAAGTATTTAATGAAGAATTGTTTATAAAACTTGCTCCAAATGCTGATGATCTTTGGTTTAAGGCAATGACATTAAAGAATGGGATAAAATGTAAAAAAATAAAGATAAATGAAGAATTTTATAAGAAATTTATCCAAATTAAATCAGGACAAGATATAGCATTGTACTTAAAAAATTTAGTTCAAAACGAAAATGATAGACAATTAAAAAATATTTTTGATTATTATGGTCTGTGGGATGATTTAAAAGAGAGCGACTAAGGAATTATATAATGAATTTAAGTAAAAATTGAGAGAAGGAGGATGTATGAATAGATACATACGTGTATTTGTCATATAAGAAAATTAATGAAAATATTGATTGTAAGTGCGGGAGTCTTACCAATACCAGTTGCTAAAGGTGGGGCTGTAGAAACACTTATTGAATATCTTATTGATGAAAATGAAAAATATGGCTTGTTAGAACTTGAAGTGGTTAGTTGTTTGAATGACGAAGCTGTAAATATGTCTAAAAAATATAAAAAGACAAATTTTTATTTTATAAAAAGAAGAAAATTTCTGACAAAAACATTAAGTATTATAAACTTAATAACTAAAAAAATGGGTTTAAATAAATTTAATGATTTGGAGAATTATGATTATCTAATTGGATTAAAAAAAATAGTAAAAAACAATAACTATGATAAGATAATAGTTGAGAATAGAAGTCTTTACATAAATTATTTAAAAAGAAAAACTAAAGATAACTTATATCTTCATCTTCATAATGATTATTTAAATAATAGTAATCCTTTGGCGAAAGAAATTTATGATAATTCTACAGGAATATTAACAGTAAGTGATTATATAAAGAATTGTGTAAAATCTATAAATAAAAATGATACTAAAACAAAAACTCTAATAAATTGTACGAATGTAAGTCTTTTCAATAGAGAGAAGAATAATATCTATAGAAAGAGATTAAGAAGAAAATTAAAAATAAATGAGGAAGATATTGTATATTTATTTAGTGGCAGGCTTACCAGAGAAAAAGGAATAAAAGAATTATTATTAGCATTTGAACAATTGGAAGAAAAGAATATAAAATTACTAATAATAGGAAGTGGATGGTATGGACACAATAAAAAAAATAAATATCAGCAAGAACTTGAGGAATTAGCCGTTGAATTGAAAGAAAAAATAATATTTACTGGTTTTATTGCAAGAGATGAGGTAGCTAAGTATCATAGTGTAGCGGATATTGCTGTAGTTCCTTCAATGTGGGAAGAACCGGCAGCATTAGTAGTTTTAGAGGCTCAGGCTTCCGGTTTGCCTCTTATAATTACAAATTCTGGTGGAATTCCAGAATTAGTAAATGAAGAGTCAGCAATTATAGTTAACAAAGAAAATGATGTAATAAATAATTTATATAAGGCTATGCTATTTCTTTTAAAAAATGGAGAAAAAAGAGTTTTTATGGGAATAGAAGGACGAAAAAATGCGGAAAAATATGATAGAAAATATTATTATTATAATTTTATCCGATTGTTAAAGGAGTCATGATGAATTTAGTAAAAAAATTTATTTCATTTTCAATAGGGGGCTATATAGGGATATTTATTGGTTTATTAACAACCCCAGTGGTAACTAGATTAATTTCTCCAGAAGAATATGGTATTTTTTCAATTTACAATATCACTTTAAATATATTAATGTTAATATTAATGCTAGGTTTAGACCAAGGATTTGTAAGATTTTTTTACGAAGAAAATACATTAGAAGAAAGAAGTGGATTATTAAAAAAAAGTTTAAAAATTCCATTAGTATTTTTTGGATTTTTATCTCTGATATTTTTATTTGGAAAAGATACGATAGTAGAAGCTCTTTTTGGAAAGCTGAATAGAGAATATTTAGTGATTTATATTTTAGTAGGCGTGTTATTTTCGATAATTAATAGATTTTCAATTTTAGTCATTAGAATGCAGCAAAAAGGAAGGTTATTTTCATTAATCCAAGTTTTAAATCAGATATTTAATTTTTTGTTTATAATTTTGTTATATAAATATTACGGTAATAGTTATAAAGTATTAATAATGAGTTTAATATTAACATCATTGCTTATAATAATAATTTCATTAGTGGTAGAGAAAAAAATTTGGTTTTCTCATGCAAAAAAATCTAAAACAACATATAAAAAACTTTTAGAATATAGTTATCCAATAGTAATAACGGTAATAGTTAGTTGGCTTTTTCAATCCATGGATAAATTATTTATAAAGTATTATAGGAATCTATATGAGCTGGGACTTTATGCAGCAGCTTTTAAAATAGTAGCATTATTAAATGTAATTCAAAACGGATTTAATACATTTTGGGTACCTGTTTCATTTCAAAAGTATGAAGAAAATTGTGAGAATAATAAATTTTTTCGAACTATTTTTGATTTAGTGTCTTTAGGAATGCTTTTTGTTGCAGTCGGAATACTTTTAGGTAGAGATATTTTAATTTTAATTTTAGGAGAAAAGTTTAAAGATGCTATAAAGATTTTTCCATCACTACTAATGATTCCATTAATGAATACTGTTTCAGAAGTTACAGTTATAGGAATAAATTTCAAAAAGAAAACGAAATATCACTTAATTATTTCGTTAGTAATTGTACTTGTTAATTTGATAGGTAATTATAAATTAGTTCCAAAGTTAGGAGCAGTTGGGGCAGCTATTTCAACAGGATTTTCATATATTATTTTCTTCTTATTAAGGACATATTTTTCTAAAAAAGTTTTTAAATACGATTTTAGGGAAAGTAGATTTGTTTTATTAAGTTTAATGTTATTTGTATATTCTATATATATATCAATATTTGAAAGACCATTTTTTAATTATGGGATAGGAATTTTATTACTTTTTTTTATTATTCTAGTATACAAAGATACGCTTAAAGTTTGTCTAAATAAATTGGTAAGGATAAAATTTGTAGATATAAAATATGAGAAAAACAACTAGAATAATTACTACAATAGATTGCAAAATTATGTACTGAATAGGGTTATAAGATGTTGCAAGAAAAAATAATAGATTTTTCCAAAAAAGGGAGCATTTAAATTTTAGAGAATGTTTAAATCTTTGTGCAAATTTCAGTAATTTTCCTAGATTAATAGATTTAATGTTTTTAATTTTAAATCCAATATTTTTTTAGAATAAAATCAATTTAACTTGGCGTCAAGGGTTTTCCTTAAACGCCTTTTCTTTTTTTATAATTTTCACTGCCATTGTTGAATAATTAGAAGTACTTTGTTAGTAATCACTAGGAGAAGAATCAAATATATATATATACCTTTAGTATGGTTTTGAATATCATGTGTAGTCATTCTTTTAGCATACATAGAAAATATTTTATTTTCAATAAAAGAAATATTATTTTCATGCTTTCTAGCAACTTTAGGTTCTATATTTTAGAAACAACAGTAATAAATTTGTTTGTTGTAAAATAAAATAGGCAGTTATTGCAAAGCGAATTTCCCTGTATTTGCAAAGCACAAAAAATAAAAAAAGAGCCACAGATAAATCCTTAATCTGATATTATAACCCTTGTAATAAACACTACTAAACTACAGGGGGATAATAGAAAGGATGTTAACAATGACTCAAATCAATTATATCAGAAATTTATATTTTAATGAAGGAAAAACTAAAACAGAAATATCTAGAATTACAAAATTAGATATTAAAACTGTACGAAAGTACATTGAAAAACAAGATTTTAATCTAGAAATTTCAAAGCCTCATAATTTTGGAATAAGTATATTAGATCCATTTAAAGAAATCATCGATAAATGGATTGAAGATGATAAAATCATGCGAAAAAAACAAAGACATACTGCTACGAAAATATACGATAGATTACGCAACGAATATTTATACAATGGTTCTTATCGTACTGTAGCAGATTATTTTAAAACACGAAAAAAAGATATTTGGAATCAGTCAGCAAGCGCTATCCCTCTTCAACATAAAATGGGTGAAATGCAAGTAGATTTTGGTGCCATTCAATTTTGGAGTAAATCAGAATTAATTAATGGATTTAGCTTAAATGTAACTTTCCCATTTAGTAATGCTGGATATTTACAAATTTTCAGAGGAGAAAACCAGCAATGTTTATTTGAAGGATTAATTAATATATTCAAATATATCAACGGTATTCCGAAAAAAATATGGTTTGATAATATGAGTACTGCTGTTAAAAAAATTTTAAAAGGTGGAGAAAGAGAGCTTACAGATGAGTTTTCTAGATTTAAAAATCACTTTAATTTTGATGCGGTCTTTTGTAATCCCGCAAGCGGAAATGAAAAAGGAAGTGTAGAAAACAAGGTGGGATATTTAAGACGAAACCTATTAGTTCCTGCACCGGTTGTAGATAATATTAAACAATTTAATGAAGCTCTTCTTGAATTATGCTACCAAGATTTAAATAGAGCTCATTATATCAAAGGAGATCTAATTTTGGAACTACATAAATTAGATAAAGAAAACCTGTTAAGTATACCTAATACTGAGTTTGATCCAGCGCTAATTAAAATTTTAAAAGCTGATAAATGTGGAAGATTTACACTAGAAGGAAAATTTAGATATTCAAGTGCTCCTAAATTTGCAGGAGAAAATCTTAGGTTAAAGATCGGTGCTACTGAAGTCACTGTTTTAGACTCTAATTTGAATGAGATTGTAATTCATGAAAGATTATATGGAGACTTACCTAAAGATGTAATTAATTGGTTACCTTATCTTACTCAACTTTCTAGACATCCACGTGCAATTAAGTATAGTGGTATTTATGAATTGTTTCCTTGTAAAATTACAGAACAATTAAAAAATCTGTCTGAAGAAAAAGAAAAACAAATTTTTAAATTTATGGCAGAAGTTACAGAGGATAAAGGATTTGAAAAAGCATTAGAAATTATTGATGAATGTTTAGAAAAGGATATTTCATCGCTTGATAATATGAAAATGTATCTAAAATCAAAGTTAGATAATTATCCAAAAGTAGAGAGTTTAAAAATTAGTAATAACCCATTAATTATGAAAGAGTTATCACCTAATATTGGAATTTACGATGCACTACTAAAGAATCTTGGGGAGGTAAATTAATGCAAGAAAGAATAGCAAATTATTGTAAAAGATTAAAGTTGAGTAAAAATGTCTCTGAAATTTACAAAGATATTCAAGCTACAAATTACGAAGAATTTTTATGTAAATTACTGGAATTAGAAGTTAATCATAGAAATATTACAAAAATAGAAAGATCTATTAAATTAGCTTCTTTTCCAGTTATTAGAACTTTTGAAGATTATTCTTTTCAAGAAATTACATTACCAAGTTCCTTAAGAGAAGAGGAACTGAAAGAATTAAAATTTATTATTGAAAAGAAAAATCTTATTTTATATGGAGGAGTTGGAACCGGAAAAACACATATGGCATGTGCGCTGGGATTAAACGCTTGTAATGAAGGGAAGAATGTAAAATTTTATCGAACAAGTACACTCGTCAATCAATTAAGTGAAGCAAAGAAAAAAGGAAACTTAGGCTCATTTTTAAAAAGGTTTGAAAAGTTAGATTTATTGATTTTAGATGAGTGGGGCTATGTTCCACTTGATAGAGAAGGAGCACAGTTAATTTTTCAGATTATATCAGATTGTTATGAAAGATGTAGCATCATTTTGACGACTAACTTGGAATTTAGTAGATGGGTTAGTATTTTGTATGATGAAAATATGACAGCAGCCCTTATTGATAGATTAGTTCATCATAGTCATTTAGTATTATTTAATGGATCAAGTAAAAGATTAAAAGAATTAGGACTAGGATAGGAGAGAAAATTCCCTGTAGCTTTGCTTTTCAAAAACAGGGAATTTGGCCTTGCAAAAAACAAATAAATTTCACATCAGAAGTAGTGGTAATTTTAGGATAATAATCGTTTTCATAATTTATACTATATCATGTTGAAAGTTTATATTTTTTAATTTTTTTGCTAAAGTTATGCTATTCTTTGTAAACAATCATAAGTCTAAGTAGCAGAAAAAACTTTTGTGATTCGTTAAAAATCCTAATATTTTATCCGTAGCTAATTCAATACTTTCATGAAAATTTGAAAAATTTTTTAGCAAGATTTTTCAATTAATTAATTTGAATTTAGATAAAAAATAAAAAATCAGTTCATGAAAATATGAACTGATTTTTTTGTTTATATCTTTATTCAGTTATTTTAATAGTAAAAGGAACTTTATTAACATTAAAATGTTTTCTAAGAATATTATTCTCGTCAAAATACGCAGGTTTTATATGCGGATTTTCTTTTAAAAATCTTATCACTTTTTCTTTTGAATCAATTCCATAATTTCCAAAAATATACACATAATTTTTATCGGTTGAATTAATTTTTTCTAAGGTTAACTCTTTTCTGCAAACAGGACACCATGAAGCAACAAATTTAAAAAAAGCGGTGTCACTTTTACTCAGTGGTTCTTCAATAAATGAAGTATTTGATGTCAAGGGTTCGAGCTTTGAAAAATCAATATTAGAAGCAAAAGATATTAAAGATATACAGAAGTAAATAACTGCAAAAATATTTTTTAAAATAAAAATCACCTCCAAAATAAATTAATAATATACAGGGTTTTGGTATAGATTCTACACAAAAAAAGAACATAAAAAATCCTAAATAGGAAAATTTTTTTCTGGAAAAAAAATATAATGACCTAGAAATTACAAAGGAGAAAGATTGAAAGGAGAATAATATGCTAAAAAAAATGAGTTATTTAGTTTTAGGAAGTTTACTTTCTGTAACATCAGTGTTCGCTATGGAGAGTGAAAAAAATGAACAAAAGGTAAATCTAAACTATGAACTTAAAGTTGGAATTACACCGTTTAAAAGATATGGTTCAGAAACGTACTCTGAAAGATTTAACAAGGGATTGGATTTTGGAATGGAAGTTTATAAACCGGGTGAAAAATATAGTCTTGGTTTTGGTGGAGAAGTAAAAAGAGAAGTTGATAATGAGTATATTGTAGGTCCTACAGATAGGTTATATGCCTACTATCTTTTAGGTAAAAGAAGAATGGGAAACTATTATTCAATAGTTGGAAGGTTAGGAAGAACGAGTCAAGCGGAATTTGATTCTGATTTTTATGGAGCTTTAGGTATTGAAAAAAGTATAGGAAGAGTAAATATTCAATTACTGGGTGAAAGTACAAAGTTAAAAAATAAATTTAATGATAAAAGATTCAGCACAGTTGCTTTAAAAGTTGGATACGTTTTTGGTGATTTATATGAACCAAATATAAAAGTAGAAGAACCGCAAGAGGTTCAAGAGAGAATAACAGTTGAACCAGTGATAAAACCACTTGTAATTCAAGGTGACGAATTAACAGGAGGATACGAGGCTTATGTTACAGAGGTTCCAGAAGGACAAAAAGAGAATATTAAAGCTATGGTCAATGAGATAAATGAATATGATAAGCCAGGAACACTTGAGTTAAAAGCATATTCTGACAATACTGGAACAAAAGAAGTGAATGTAAAGCTAGCGAACGAGAGAATGGATAACTTAGAAAAAGAATTTAAAGAAAATAATATGACTGAAAAAGTAAAAGTGGAGAAAGTAGATCCTGAAACCACAGTAAAAGAAAATTATAAATTAGACAACGATACATTTGAAAATAGAAAAGCAAATAGAAGAATAGAGGTGACGTTTATTGAAGAGAAATAGATTTATAAAAATTATTTTGGGAATGATGCTTTTGTTGGTTACAAAAGCATTTTCAATAGAGATAACACCATCTACCTTTGTTTATAAATTAGATGGATTGGGGTTAACTCAAGATGTAGTTTTTTATAATAGAAAGGATAGACCGGAAAGAGTTAGAGTATCATTTAAGCCTTATAGAGAGGATAAGGATGAGAAATATCTTGGAAAGTGGGGAACAATTTTTCCTAAAATTATAACAATAGGACCGGATCAGCAAAAAACAGTTAAATTTTCTATTGAACCAGCATCGGGACTACCAAATGGTGAATACCGTGCCTTATTATTCATGGAAGAGTTGGAGCAGAAATCTTTAAACAATGTAGAGGGTAAAGTGGTATTAAAAAATGGAAGTACAACACAAATTAATATGTTGATAAATTTAGGAGTTGTTGTATATGGATATGTTGGAGATCCAGAAAGTTTAAAAGTTTCTGGAAAAGTGACTAATTTAAAAAATTCATCTGGTATAGTTTCTTTTGATTTAGAAAATGATGGAGAGATAACAAAGCCATATAAGTTAATTTTTGAGGGAACAGATAAGAAAACTGGAGAATTCAAAGCTGAAACTAAGGATATTGTAGTTGTTCAAGGTTACAAAGAAAAGGTTTCAGAGAAATATCCAAAGAATTTGAATGTGAATAAAATCTATCTAAAAGACAGTAAAGATAGAAAAATTCAAGATATTAAGTAAATAGGTTATTAAAACCTTTGGGTTTTATAAAATAAATATATTAAATAAAAAATGGAGGGATATTTTATGAAAAAATTATTAACGGTTGCAGTATTAGCAACATTAGCAACAACAGCAATGGCAGTGCCACCTAATTTACAACCACCAGTTACAGTGGGAGGAAATGGTAATACTAGTTCTACAGAAGTTAGAATTACAGCTAATGTAGTACAAGGAATTGCAGTAAATGAGGCATCACCTATTGACTTTGGAAATTTAGCGAGAGGAATGTATACAGGGATTGTGAATCAAAATATACCTGGAAAAATTCATGTAAAGGGTAGTAATGGTGATAAAGTAAAATTAAAATTAAATAAAAGTATGACGGATTTGACATGGACTGGTCAAAACGGGACAGTGGAGCCAGCAAACCCAGGTGTGACGGTAGACAAGGATAAAATCACAGATGTCAATGTTTATGGACTAAGCACAAATGAAAAGGCATATACTTTAGATACGAATGGAGAAGCGACTCAAATATTAACAGCGTCGTTTACAGCGGGTACAACTAATGGAGCGAACTTAGGTCCAACGCAAAAGTTAGGTTCATATGTGGGTACAGTTTTAGTAACAGCAACAAAGTCTTAATTGCTTAAGGAAGAGAAGAATTTAACACCTCTCTTCCTTCTTTAAAAGTTGATTAAATAACAGAAGTAAAAAGGAGTTGAAAAAGTGAAAAAAAATAGAAATATAATTTTATTATTCAGCATATTTCTAAAGTTTTTAAATATAGAAGCTTCGCTTTTAAAAAATTCAGATATTCCTACAGCAACAGTAGATATAAGATTTGATTTGGAAGTTACAGATACGGTAAAAGTTGAACCAGTATATTTAGACTTTGGAAATATATTGAAAAATAGCAATAAATTGAACACAGCACAAAGTTATTTTAATTTATCAGCTAGTTTTCGGCAGGATATGATAGTAAGTACAAGTTATGATACTGGAACATTAGAAGGAGAGTATACAAAGATAACAATAGCTAAAGCAGATGGAACACCTTCAGATAAATTAGATGTCTACTTACATAATATAAAAGATAGAATTTTATCAAAGGGAGAATACAAAATACCAATTGTTGGAGAGATAAGAGAAGTAGGAAATGTATCATTAGGAAAATACGAGAAGACCATAAAAATGAATGTTGAAATTCAACCAATTTCGCCAATAAGATAAAAGTTATATGAAGGAGAGAAAATAATGAGAAAGAAAGGAATTTTTCTTTTAGGACTTTGTTTTTTTCAAAGTATTTATTCAATAACAATGATAAATTTTTCAAAGCAACTAGTTGTTATTTATAAAGTTTTAAATCCTCTTACAGTGACAGTAGATACACCTGAAAAGATGGTTGTTAAAGCCGGGAATCAAAGCTTTAAGTATAGTGATTCTGTAGCTTCTAAAAAAAAGATTGGGATAAAAGTTGAAGCTCCATATTATAAGCGTGATGAAATTTTGGATTTAGTTTATGCGACTGCAACTTTAAAAATGCAAGATAATGGAAATTTTTATTTAACAAGTGCGGATGGAACTAAAATCAAAGGAAGAGGATATTTTCCTTCAGTTGGTGAAAAAGCTGTAATACAAACTTTACCTTTATATACAACTACTGTAAATGGTAAGTATGAAGCGAGAACAGAAGTTGATGCAGTTTTTAATGAGGATAATAGTGAGATGAAATTAGGCGAGTATAGTGGGGTGTTAAAAATTGATGTTACGTATGGTGAATAGAATTTTATTATATTTAAGTAGTTCAATAGTGTTGTTAGCAGGAAGCCAAAATGTTCATATAAATTTAAATTTAAAGTATCCAGGATCTTCTCAAAAAATAATAGGAGAGAAAATGGTTATAGATTTAGGGTACTTACAAGAAGGACAGTCATATAAAAATCTTGAGATAGGAACTGTAGAAGTAAAAATAACACAAATAAAAACATCTGAAGATACTGATGCATGTATTTTACAAAATTTAGAGTTTGACTCTGTAAATAAAACTAATCTGAAAAATTTTTCAGAGACAATAGAAGGAGAAGATAAAATATATATAGGACAGAATAAAAATAAAATAATTTTGACAGCTAGAGATGTGAACATACTTTCTATGGATGGAGATATAGATAATACCAAAGATGAATTTTATTTTGTTGACCCAGAATGTATAGGAAATCAAGCTTTTAAAGGAGATGCATTAGTATCATTAGTTTATACGTTTAAATTATTTGCTGATATAGAGGGAGAGATTCAAAGAGAAAGTATTGTTGGAGCTTTTGCCAAAGAGAATAGTACAGGTATTGAGACTTCAATAAAAAGTTTGATTGAGAAACAAATAAAAACTTCGATTACAAGTAAGCATAAAAGGAGAAAATAGATGAGAAAGGGATTAAAGTATATTCTACTTATGGTTATATTTACTAAGTTAATATACCCGCAGGAAATGGAAGTAGGTCTCTATTCATTTAATTTTAATAAAAAAATAAGAACTTCAGGTACAAGAGTATACTTAACGAAGGATAAAAAAATATATGTAGAATTACAAAATCTTTTAAAAACTATAGGAATAACAAATAATAAATGGATAGATGAAAAGTTTACAATAGATATAGAAAATATTTATAATCAAGAAAAAGTCATTAATTTGGAAAAAAAATATATAACTTCAAACGATAAAAAAATATTTTTTAAAGATGAAATTATAGAAAAAGATGAAAAAATATACGTGAATGTAGATTTTCTTCCAAATTTATTAGGAATAAAGGAGTTAGAGAAGGATGACGATAAATTAATTGTTGATATAAATACGTCGTTTAAACTTCCAGTGGAATTAAGTAATATAAGAAAATATAGACAAGAAGAGTTCAAGAAGAATGAAAAAGAAACAAAAAATAAGGTTTATTCGTCAAAAAAAATTTTTGAGGCTGGAAATTTAAGGACAATATATAACTATAGAAAAAATTTTCAAGCTTTAAACTATGAAACTAAAACGGTTGATGTTGAATACTTAGGACCGTTACTGTATGGAGATTTTGAAACATACTATGGAATATATCCAGAGGTTAAAAATTATCAGACAAGATTGTCATATAGGAATGTTTATACGAATCATGCAATTATATTTGGAGATACATCAGTTAATTTGCCTAGAGTTTTAAGTGGAACTGTGGGGGGGTTAAGAGGTATTAGTTTTAAGAAAGATGAAAAATTAGTAGGAGAGTATAGCAATAATAAAGTAAGTATAACAGGCTCTGCACCATTAGGAAAATTTGTAGAATTATATCAAAATGGAAAATTAATTTCGTATGAAGATGTGAAAGCAGGTCAGTATGACTTTAAAGAGATACCACTTACCTTTGTATCTGATTCTTTTTATGTAATTATTTATAACTTAGATGGAAGTGTTTCGAAAGAGCATTTGAGTAGATATTATGGAGAGAAACCAGAAAAAATAGGCGAGTTTGGATTTAATATTCAAATGGGGAAGTCTGATTATTATAAATATGACCAATTTGTAGGGGAAGTAAATTATGGATTAAGTGAGAAGTTAACTCTAAAAACAGGTTTTTATGATTTAAAGTACAATGCTTTTTATAGTAAATATAATCCTCAAGAGAACAAGACGGCAAAATTAGGAATACTTTATGTAAGCGATTATAGCAAGAATCCATATAATTTAGAATTAAATTTATTTAATAGTAGTCATAATAATGATTACACGTACAAGTATAGTCAAATTTTTAAAGAATATAGAATAGATTTAGAGGGCGGAGATTATTCCAATAATACTCAAAAACGTATAAATAAAAAATATGATACAGGAGTAACTTTAAGTAAGGATCAATTTATTAAAGAAAATATAAATCTGGGACTAAAATATTATTCTACAGAGTATTCGTACGGGCAGAAAGTAAGTGAGATAGGAACTATTTTAAGAGTGGGATTTCAAAATTTTATTCCAGAATATGGATACTATAAGAGTTTAATAGATGGCTCTACATCACATGAATTTAGTATTAGGAGTTATTACTTTAGAAACTACTCTGTATATGCTGGAATAACTCGTAAGTCTTTATATGATTATGATGAAACTAGATATAAAATAGAAATAATGAGCAGAAACTATAGGGATAATGGAGTTAGATATAGATCATATTATGAAAAAAGTGACAGATATGGTGATGTATTTGGAATTTCATTTGAGGTTGACTATGAATCTTGGTTTTCTGGACAAGCTAATTATACAAAACGTAATGGTTTAAGTCATATTGATTCAGGATTTACATTAGATAAAGTAATCAACTTATCTGATTTGAATACAAAAGTTACAAGTGTAGAGAACACGAGTGTAAAAGGAATTGTATATGTAGATACAAATAACAATGGTAAGTATGATGAAGGAGTTGATAAACCACTTCCAAGAACGGATGTTAATGTATATGGAAAAAGTTCAATGACAGATGAAAATGGAAGATATTCGATAGGAAATCTGTCGCCGAATTCAGAATATGATTTGAAAATATATCCACAAAATCCACTATATAAAGGAAAAGTGGATGCATATAGATTGATACCAAATCCGGCTGCACCAATAGATTTAGATATTCCTGTTTATACAAGAAAAATAGTTTCAGGAATGATAAATTTTCCAAGTCAAAAATTAATGGAAAAATATTTAAAAACCTTATATTTGAATATAATTGATAAACAAACTGGGAAAAAATTAGAGGTAAGTATTCCTGAAAATGATGGTTTTTATGTAATGGAAAACTTAATTGCTGGAGAATATTTAATAACTTTAGAATCTGTTGAAAAACCAGGAGAGATTTTATTAGAAAAAGAATTGACAATAACTCCAGAACTTAGAGAGATAAATATGGACTTAAATGTAGAAGGGGATGAGAATGAAAAAGATGAGAGATTGGCGTTTAACGCTGTTGTTATTAGTAGGAATTAGTGGTGTTGTTCAAGCTAGAGACAATAATAGAGATCCATTTAAGGATATAGAGATGACTCAAAGGCTATTAGAGATGAGAAAACAGCAGGAATATATAGATGAACAATTGAAATATCCTACAAGAAATGAAAAAAAAGAGCAAGAGCAGGAGAAATTTCAAATAGAGGATGGTGAGAAGTATCTTTTCAAAACTATAAAAGTTGAAGGTAGTAAACACTATAAAAAAGAGATTGATAAAATTTTAGCACAATATATTAATACTGAAATGGGAAAAGTAGAAATATATGAACTTCTAACAAAACTTTCAAATGTATATTTAAATAAAGGATATATGACAACTTTAGTAACTATAAAATCTGGAAATGTAAAGAAAGGAGAGTTAATTTACGAAGTTAAAGAGGGAAAATTAAGAAGTATTAAATATATGGATAGACCTACTACATATCTGGGAAAGGCAAGAATTGATTTAGCTTTTCCCATGAAAAAAGGTGATTTATTAAATACTCAAGATATGGACCAAGGTTTAGAAAACTTGAATGTAGGAGGAAATAATAATGTTACAGAAGTTACTCCTACAGAGTTATATGGATATTCAGATATTATAATAGAAGAAAGTTATAGACCTACAGGTTTTGGCTTTGGAATAGATAATAGTGGATATAAAGATAAAGGTAGAGAAAAATTAAATATAAATTTTTCACAAGATAACTTATTAGGAATAAATGATAGATTGAGCTTAAACTATATAGAAAGATTAACTAAAAGTAGAACTTTAGATAAAGAAGCCAACTATGATATAGGATATTCTGTTCCTGTTGGTTATTGGAACTTTAGTTATAACTATAATTTGGGAGATAACTACAATACCGTAATAAGTGACTTAGGGAAATATAAATCAGAAAGTAGAAGTGAAAAACATAAGTTCAAAGCAAGTAGAGTCCTTTCAAGAGGTCAGTATGACAAGACAACACTTCATACGGGAATTGTTTTTAAAGATAATTATAACACTATGAATGGACTTGTTTTAGATGTAAGTACAAAAAAATATACTAATTTAACATTTGCAATAGATCATACTAATAGATTGTTCGGAGGAACATTCTTCGGGATGATTGAGTATGAAAGAGGAGTTCCGTGGTTCGGAGCAGAGGGAGATCCACCTGTTTTAAAGTCAGGGGATTATAAAGTTGAATACGATAAGGTTAATTTTAATTTAGATTGGATGAGATCATTATCTTTAGCTGATCATGGATTTCAATATAGGATGAAAATAGGAGGAGCTTATTCAGATGACAGATTACTATCTGCGAATCAGTTCAATATGGGAGATGAATTTACAGTAAGAGGATTTAAAGAGAGTTCAGTTGCTGGTAATAAAGGAGTTTACATAAATAATACTGTTACGTATATGGGATATCAAGGAATGAATAGAATCCTAGCTATGTTCAAGCCATTTATAGGATTTGACATGGGAGTATCTAGAGATAAGGATTTACCAACTTCAGATAGACTTGTAGGAATGGCGCTAGGATTGAAGTTTAACGCTGGTGCTTTGAGTGGTGGATTTACATATGGAATACCTTTAAGAAGAGCAAGTAAAATGCCTAGAGAAGGAAATCCAATCTATTTTAATATTAATTATAACTTATAAAAGGGGAGAGGTTTATGAATTATTTTAAGTTAAACGAAAAGTTACTAAAGCATAATTTGAAAAATAAGCGAAGTATAACCTTGAGCTTAGTTGTTGCTTTCTTAATTACAGGACAAATTGGAGGATTCTTTGAAACAGAACTTTTTGCAAGAGATTTAAGAGCAAGACAAAAGCAAAACAATGATATAAGACCTGATTTGAGTAACGGTGGTCCGGGAATGACAACAAGTGCTAATGGAATGGATGTAGTAAATATTGTTGCTCCAAATACTGGAGGAATATCACATAATAAATTTATAGATTTCAGTGTTGGAAGTGGAAATGGAGTTATTTTTAATAATAATTCAACAAAAGATCCATACGTTTCAAAAACAGGAGGAATAGTAACACATAATCCCAACCTACAAAAGTCAGCTTCAGCTATATTGAGTGAGGTAACAGGTAATAAAGCTTCAGCAATCAATGGAACTATTGAGGTAGCTGGACAAAAAGCTGACTTCATTTTAGCTAATGAAAATGGAATAACTGTAAATGGTGGAGGGTTTATTAATACAAGTGGGGTTACATTAACTACAGGTAAGCCGACAGTTACTAATTCAGGAATAGATTTGAATGTACAAAAAGGTAATATCATTGTTGAAAATGGAGGAGTAGGTACAGCTGGAGATTACTTTAATATTGTTTCAAAAACGATTGAATTAAGAGGTCAAGTAGCTCCTTTTGATGGAGAAAAAGATGCTGATATAACAGTATTAGCAGGACAAAATAGAGTAACGTTGGAAAATGGGAAAAGAATATCTAAGTTTGATGTAGTAGGTCAAGAAAAAGATGTAGAAAAAAAATATGGAATCTATGCAGATAAACTAGGTTCTATGTATGGAAAAAATATAAAATTAATAAGTACAACAGAAGGGCTTGGAGTTAGACATGAAGGCTTAATAAAGAGTAGTGAAGATATAGAGATTCTAAGCAATGGAGATATAGAGTTAGGTGGAGTTAGATCTGAAAAAGATATCAGAATTAAAGGTAAAGGGAATTTGAAAAGTATTTCTGGAACTTATGAAAGTTCAAACACAACATATAATTATAGCTTTTATGCAGATAATGGTGTAGAGATAAGTATGACTGGGGATATTGATATAGAAACAGTTGTTGAGGCAGGAAAAGTAGATTTAAAGATAACAGGAAAAAATTTAACACTTAAAGCTGGAGCAACAGCTAAACTATTATCACAAAAAGGAGTAATAATAAAAGTTAGTGGTATTACAACTGTAGAGAAATTATTAGTTCCTATAAGAAAAAATGGAAAAGATAACGAAGCACCGCTAGTTGTTTTAAAAGATAAAAATGGTAAAATAGTAGTTAAAGATCCAAAAACAGGAAGAGAGTTAGGTTCAAATGAGATTGAATGGGTTTCTTCTGGAATCTACGGAAATACTATAGATATAGAAACAGGAAATTTGAATAATGATGCTATAATTTCTACGGGAACTAATTCAAGGGATAATTATATAAAAATAAAGGCTACAAATCAAATAAAGAATAATAAATTGATTTCATCTTCAGGAGATTTAAATATCGAAGCAAGAAAGTTGGCAAATAGTGTGAACTCTTCAATTAAAGGAGCAGCTGTAAAAATTAAAGCTTCAGAAGTTCAAAACTCCGGAGAGATGAGACAAAATGTTGGAAACAAAGGTGAAACAGTAGATAGATCAAATAGAATAGAAATAGATATTCAGAATGGAAGATTGACGAATACTGGTGTAATTTCTGGTTATAATGTGGATATAAAAGGAACAGGATTTATTTTAAATGAGAAAGATGGAAAAATAGAAGCTTCAACTCAGGATTACCCAAAAGGTATGGGTACAATCACCATAACAGCAAGAAATTTAGAAAATAAAGGAACAATACAATCCCATGGAAAAGGAATTAGAAATGACATAGTTATAAATACACAAACACTAATAAATGCTTTTGGTGCTAAGATTATAGCTCAAAAAGGAAGTTTGAGTATAACAACGACCGTAGGGGATCTTTTAAATTCAGGAGAACTTTTTGCGGATAAAGATGTAACATTAAGTTCAGCTAAAGATGTAAGTAACTCCGGTAAGATTGGAGGAGAAAATATAACTATAACTGCAACTTCTGGAAAACTTGAGAATTATGGAAAAATTGCAGCGGTAAAAAAATTAATGGTTCATGTTAATAACTTAATAAATGCAGGAACTCCGGAAGAAATCTCAAAATATTTGTCAGCGTTTAATGCTTTTGTTCAGGAGAACTATGATAATGTTGTAAAAATAATAGATGAGTTAGAAAAAAAATTAGACTTAATAGTTGATCCAGACGAGGCTATAGTTTTAGAATCGACTTTAGAATACTATAAGACTTTAGAAAGAGAATTGAGTACACTGAAACATGAAGTAGAGAGAGTTGGAGCTCTTGGAATTTTATCAGGGAATGAGGTAGAGTTAAAGTCTAATACAGATATTTCAAATAATGGTATAGTGAAATCAAATACATCAGCAAAACTAGAGGCAACAAACAATATAAAAAATAATGGAGTTGTAGAGGGGGCAACGGATGTCACTTTAAAAGCTGGTAAAGATATTACAAATACCCAAAGATTATATGCAGGAAAAAATTTAATTATTGAAGGTGAGTCATTTACATCTTCAGGATCAGAAGATTTAGTAAAAAAATATGTAGATTTAATGACTAAATATGATGAAAAAAAATTAGAAGAAGCAGAAAATAAAATTAAAGAATTGGAAGCTAAATTAGAAAAAGAAACTGATAAAGTGAAAATTGAAAAATTGAAAGCTGAATTAGCGGAAGTTAGAAAAGTTAAAAATCAGCAAGCTGCATACAAGGCGGAGATTATTACTATCAAAGGGTTAGGAGTTATTGAATCAGAAAATTTAACTGTTAAAGTTACTGATAAAATAGAAAATAATGGAATAGTTATAGCTAAAAAAGATTTGACATTAAAATCTAGCCATGGAGATATAGTAAATAACTCAAATATCTCAGCAGGTCAGAATGCAACAATTGAAGGAAATAGTTTTATAAATAAAGTATTAACTGCAGGTGAAAATTTAACAGCAAAAGTAAATGGAGCATTTGATAGTGAATCGTTGACTATTGGAAAGAATGCAACAATTAACGCAAATACAGTGAATATTAAAAAAGATTTATCCGTAGGAGAAAAAACTCAAGTTAATTTAAGTGATACTAATGCATCATTGAAATTTGAAAATGGAAGTAAAGGGAACTTAAAGAAGGACTTTACGGTAAAAGGTGGAGAGTTTACAAACCAAGGTGAATTGGTAGTTGGAGGAAAAGCAACTATTGATACATCGTCAAATACTTCCACTCTGACATCTTCCGATAAAAAATCATTTACAAATGAAGGTAAATTTGATGTTACAGGAGATTTAGATATTAAATCTGAAGGATTTAAGAATACAGATGGCATAAATACTGGTGGAAATATAAGTATAGATGCAGGTTCAGGTAAGTTTGAAAACGCCAATAAACTTCAAGCAAAAGGAAATGGTAATTTTACATCACAAGGTTTTGTAAATAATAATGAAATAGTCTTAGGTGGAAAAGCTACTATAAATGCAGGAAGTGGAGATGTAGAAAATAAGTCTTTTGAAGCAAAAAATGATATTACAATAACAACAACTGGTAATGTAAAGAATACACAGAAGCTAAATACATCTGGTGAATTAGATATAAAAGGAAAGAATTTTGAAAATACTGCAAACGCTGAAATTGTTAATAAGGGAACAAAGATTGAAGTAACTGAAGATATTAAAAATGAAGGAAATATGGAAGTTACAGGAAATATTAGCTTGAAAGGAACAGGAGCTAACTCTAAATTAGATAACACAGGTAATATTAAAGCTACTGACAATGGTAGTATTGATATAAAAGGTGATTTAAACAATACTGGAACGCTAGCAACTGGGAAAAAATTGGATATAAAAGCAAGTTCTCTTACAAATAAGAATACACTTCAAGCTGGTGAAGGATTGAAAGCTGAGTTAACTAAAAATTTCAGTAATGACACAAATTCAAAGGTACTGGGTGGAAGTATAGAGATATTGGCTAAAGAAGCAGACAATGGTAGTGGATTTATCAATAAAGGAACAATCCAAAGTAATGATAAATTAACAGTTGATTTAGGGAATAAAGAAATTGATATTAAATTTACAGATGGTAGTAAAATGAGTTCTTTAGGAACGATGACTATTAAGACGGGTGGAGCAATAACAAATGATAGTAGGCTTCAAAACTTTGGTAGTTTAGATTTTACTGCAGGAAAAAACATCATAAATAATGCGATGATTGTAAGTAATGGTGATATAAAATTAACTTCTGGACAAAATATTATAAATGAAACTCAGAAAACAATTTGGGCAGCTAAAAAAATGGTTTTAAATGCGGTGAATCAAATTTTAAATAAATTAGGAGCAGCGATTGAATCAAAAGGGGATATGACATTAACGGCAGCACATTTAGTCAACGATGCCGGAAGTATAAAAGCCGGTGGAAATTTAACTATTAATGCTGATAAAGTTGAGAACAAAAGTGTTGTAACAGGAAATGGATATAAGCAGGTAGATGTAAAAAAATATTCAGATAGAGATATATATTATCATGCAGCATATAAAGAATATGGAAGAGTGAATATCGAATTTCCTATATTTGAAGCAGATATACTAGTAAAAGATATGGCGAGTATTCAAGCCGGTGGAAATGTAACAATAAATGAAAAAACTGCAAATTCTAAAGCAGAAATTATTAATAGTTCTGGAGTTATTTCATCAGGTAAGGATATGACTATAAAAGGAAATTTAAAAAATGAAACATACTCGGTTAATATGAGTGTGGAAGAATATCTGTCAAAAGTTAAGGTCAACTTTGCAAAAGAAGTATTTACAATTACAGACTTACCGTTAGCAGGATGGAATCCAAATGTTTTTAATGGAACATTAAAAGAAGCATTAGAGAAAATAGCAAATGGAATTAATGGAAGTGGTGGATATCATAGAGCTTTAGTAAAAATTGCAGAGAAAAATGCTACGTTAAAAGCCTTATTAACATCTGCTTTAGGACCTGATTGGACTACAAAGATTGATATGGCAAAATATAATGGGAATGCAAAATATAGCTTCTATGCAACAAATGGAAATGCTAGACTAATAGCTGGAGGTAAATTTAATCACTCAGGTGGAACATTCGAAAATATAGCAGGTACTAAAGTTGAAAATACTAAGATTGATGTTTCAATCGGTGAGAACACTGTAGATGGTATTCAAGCAGACCTGGGAGTAAACGTAAAAGACCCTAACTCAATAACAGAAGTGGATGGAGTAAAGCAAGTTCATGATGTGGAGATTCAAACAGGAACAGTAACTATCAACGGTGTTACAATTACAGCTGGAAGTGGAGGAGGAGTAAGCTCTATCGCAGTAGCTGGAACAATCAATCCGATTGTATTTATTGATATTCCAGTTGGAGAGAATGGAATCTTTAAGCCAGCAGCTCCAAGACCAAACGGATCGGTTCCTTACCTATTTGAAACAAATATTGACTTTATTGACGTAAGTAAATACTACGGTTCTGATTATTTCTTCCAACAATCAGGTTATGATCCTAATAAAACTCCAACAGTAATAGGAGATGCTTACTACGAGCAACAACTAATTAACAATACAATTAGAGAGGGATTAGGATATTCTGGAGAGGTTTCAACAGACCATATCAAAGTTATGTTAGATAACGCTCTAAATGTAAAAGATAAGTTGGGACTTGAAGTTGGAAAACCTCTGACACCAGAGCAAATCAACAACCTAGATGAGGATATTGTTTGGTATGTTGAGATGGAAGTACAAGGTCAAATCGTTTTAGTTCCACAAGTATACTTTGGAAAAGATACAAGACTGAAGATGGCTGCATCTGATACAGGAGCTGGAGTAGGATCATCAGTTCAAGCTGGTGGAGATATCAATATCGATGCAACAGAAGTAGTAAACTCAAATGGAAACATATCTTCTGGTGGAAACATAGATATTAAATCAGAAAAAGGTATTACAAATAACTCGTCTGCAGGAATAAATGGTGGAATTTCAGCTAAAGGTGATGTAAAACTTGATGCTAAGGAAAACATCGACATGATTGGTGGAAACATCAAGAGTGAAAATGGCGGAGTAGATGTAAAAGCAGGAGGAGACATTAACATTGAGTCAACACTAGGATATGACGAAAATGGAAATCAAACTGTTTCTAATCAGGCTGGAATCTCGGCTAAAGGTGATGTAAGTGTTAAAGCATCAGGAGACACAACTATCAAAGGTGGAGTAGTTGAAAGTACTGATGGGAATGTAGCATTAGGTGGAAAGAATGTAACTATTGAAGATCAAAACATCATAACTTCAGGTACAGAGACAACAACTGATGGAATTACAACAACGACAAAATCATTCTCTAAATCTACTTCATCAGGATCAGGAATAGGTGGAAAGAATGTAACTATTGAAGCAGAAAACGACGTTACTATAAAAGGTAGTGGAGTGGCTGCAAAAGAGGAAGTTTCAATTAAAGCAGGAGATAAAGTAAATATAGTTGATGGACAGGATTACTACCATGAGACAACAAAATCTCAAATCTCAGGAACAGTTAATGGATTGATAACAACTGGAAGTGCAAAATCTGAGACAACAGCAAGTAAATCAAAAGGAAGTACTGTTGGAGGACTTGGAGGTCTTAAGATAGAATCAGGTGGAGACACTACAATAAAAGGTAGCGACTTGATTGCAGGAGATAGTGGAATTGACATTAAGAGTGGTGGAAAAGTAGATATTCTTGATGGTCAAGATACATTGAAATCAACATCTAATTCAGCTACATATAATGGACTAGGATTCACAGGAACTAGCGAGAAAACAAGCTCAACAACATCTAAAGGAAGTGGATTGACTACAACTGGAGGCATCAACATAGAGAGTAAAGATGGTGTAAAATCTGTAGGAACAGAGTTCACTGCAGGTGGAGACATGAACATAAAAACAGATGGAGATGTAAGCTTTGAAGCTGGTAAGAATACTTATGAATCTGAGAAGAGCTCAATAAGCGTTGGAGTGACAAACGCTGGAGCATCAGCTGGAGCTGGAGGAAGTAGTGTTTCTGCAGGATGGAACCCACTGGATGGAGGATCAACTGAAGTTATAAATGGAGATCCAGTTCAAGTTGGAAAAGACAGTATGATTAAAGGAAACAGTAAAGCTGGTAAGAACTATATGGATGCATTGACAGACGCATCAGTTCAAATTGGAGTATCTATGAAGAACTCTAGTGAGAAGAGTACAACATGGACAGAAGGAAGTGTAAAAACTGGAGGAAACTTAAATATAACATCAGGTGGAAAAACTGATATTGGAGGATCTGACTTTGAAACTGGAGGAGACTTCACTATCAAAGCTAAGAGTATTGATACTACTAAGTATGAAGATGTTGTAGAGAAGAAGAGTTCAGGACTTGATATCGGAGTTACTGTAAAGAACAGTACAACAAGTTCAATAGCAGATGCAGTAAATAAAGGAATGCAAATTGCCGATTCTGCAAAAGATGGAGCAGTAAATGAGGCGTTAGCTGCAGCTCAGGTAGCAGGAAGTGTAACTAACGTAATCTTCGGAGACTTAGCAGGAAATACAACATCTGTAACAGGAAATATTGGATGGAATTCAAGTAACTCGAAGACAACTAAAGAGAACACAACAAACATCAAATCTGGAGGAAAGTTACAGTTTGAGGCAACAGATGGAAATATTGATCTAAAAGGAGTTCAAGCGGAGGCAAATGATGTAAGTCTATCAGCTAAGAATGGAGAAATCAATATAACTGATGCTAAGGAAACAGTAACAGAGCACAGTAAAGGAGTTAACATTTCGGGAGGAGTTACAGCTTCAGTTGGAGTTGGAGCAATCGACGGAGCAAATGCTCAACTGGGAGTAACAGGAAATGTAAGCTATAACCAATCAGATGTAAATAACGAGTACAGTAAAGGAAGCTCAATAGTAGCTAAAAATGGAGTAAGTATTGAATCTGGAAAGAATACAAATATCATTGGAAGTACTGTTGAAGGAAACAATGTTGACCTGAAAGTTGGAGGAGATTTAAATATCGAAACTAAGGTTGACAAAATAGACGAATCAAGAATAGAAGCTTGGTTAGGAGCAGACGTTTCAGCAGGAGTTGCTACGAACACAATCGGAACAGGTGATCTTGGACTTTCAGCAGGTGGAGGACAAATCTTCAAGAAAGGAAGCGAGGTTACAACTCAGGCAGGAATTAAAGCTAAAAATGATATTACGGTTAAGGTTGATGGAGATGCTAACCTAAAAGGTGGAGTATTAGGATCAGAGACAGGAGCTGGAAATGTTGATATCGGTGGAAACCTAAATGTAAGTGATGTTAAGACAGACTTAAATGCAGGAGGAGCTATCGTTGGTATCAGTGGCGGAACTAAGGGTGGAGGAATCCAAGGTGAAGTTGGAGATGTTATCGATAAAGAGCAAACTGCAAAATCTGGAATTAACGTAAATCCTGATAATATAAATGTAGGTGGAGATGTAACAGTCAACGGAGGAAGCGGAGATAAGAATAACGTAGGCGTTGATATGGAGAACTCATTAACTACAGATAAGGATGTTTACAAGCAAGGTGGAACATTCTCTGGAACAGCAAGTGCAATTCCAGGTAAGAAGAAAGGAAGTGGAGACGCAGATCAAGTTGCACCTCCTACAAAGAAAACTGATACGGATATTCAGACACCAATTAAGAAAAGTCCAGACCCAGTAGAAAGTAAGAAACAAGTTGTTGAAACACCAAAAGTTGATAAAGGACAAGTTGTGGATCCACCTAAGAAACAGGTAGCAGAGACAGTACCACCTCCTACAGAGGCAAAAGTGGTAGAAGTTGAGACACCAAAACAAAAGGTAGCGGAAACAGAGGTACCTAAGAAAGAGGTTCCAGTTGTAGAAACACCTAAGAAAGTTGATGTTGACGTGGTTGATGGTAAGACGCCAGAGGCTCCAAAACCAGTTATAAAAGATGGATACCAAAAGAACCCAGAGACAGGAAAGTGGGAGAAGGTAACTCCGGAAACTGGAGCAAAACTGACAAATGGATTCTTCGGAAGTATGGACAGTTTAAAAGGATTCCAACAAGGAATTAAAAAAGGTACAGTTAGTTCAGATGGAGGACCAGCAACGGGTTCAGGAACAACGCCAAAAGCGCCATCACAATCAACACCAGATGTATCAGCACCGCAAAAGGCACCAGATACAGGAGCAGGAAAGGTAGTAGTGGATTCAACGCCAGATAAACCAATAACAAATGGAGGATACACAAAGAATCCGGAGACAGGAAAGTGGGAGAAACCACATACAGAAGGAGGAGCAAAATTAACAAATGGCTTCTTTGGAAGTAACAGTTCACTAAAAGGATTCCAAGACGGAGCGAAGAGTTTAGGAGGAGCAACTGGAGGAAGTAAGGCGAACACAGGATCGTCAGTAGGTGGAGCAGGAATAACGCCAAAAGCGCCATCACAATCAACACCAGATGTATCAGCACCGCAAAAGGCACCAAGTACAGGATCAGGAAAGGTAGTAGCGGATTCAACGCCAGATAAACCAGTAACAAACAATGGATATACAAAGAATCCGGAGACAGGAAAGTGGGAGAAACCACATACAGAAGGAGGAGCGCAAACAACAAATGGCTTCTTTGGAAGTAACAGTTCACTGAAAGGATTCCAAGATGGAGCGAAGAGTTTAGGAGGAGCAACTGGAGGAAGTAAGGCGAACACAGGATCGTCAGTAGGTGGAGCAGGAACAACAGCAAAAGCACCATCACAATC
>NZ_CDRRQU010000016.1:0-50545 GCF_977044495.1 Cetobacterium sp.
CCATTATTGGGGGTGTAGCTCAGTTGGTTAGAGCGCATGCCTGTCACGCATGAGGTCGCGAGTTCGACCCTCGTCACTCCCGCCATTAATTTTTTATAAAGTAAATAGATGCCGCTTTAGCTCATCTGGTAGAGCAACTGACTTGTAATCAGTAGGTGATTGGTTCGACTCCGATAAGCGGCACCACTGCGAGGGTGGCGGAATTGGCAGACGCACCAGACTTAGGATCTGGCGTTTCGACGTGAGGGTTCAAGTCCCTCCTCTCGCACCACTTTATGACAGATAACAGTAGACTTCTAAAGGAGTCTACTTTTTTTATACCCAAATCTTAATTGCTTGAAAACTATATGGCTCTATGGTACAATAATATGAAAAAAGTTTAATAAAAAGGTGCTCGAATGAAAAAAATAAAATGGTTATTTAATTTTAGATATGTATATATAATTTCATTGATTTACTTTTTTTTAGGATATTTTTATCCTAATTTTTTACAAGTAAACAATATATATCTATATATAGAAGAGTATTTTGGAATATATGAAAAACTGCTATGGATATTTTTAGCTGGATATGGCTTTTCAATGTTTATGAAAAATCCAAATAAAAGGGTTATTTTAAAAACAAGATTATGTTTTATGATTATTTTAGGAATAGCTATAGGATATCTTTATTTATTGGATAGTTTGAAGGAACAGGTTGAAAGGTCAGCAGATTTGGTTCAGCAATTTATTATTCAAGTGGGGTTACTGAATATAAATTTAGGATATATTGAACTATATACATTTTTGGAAATTTTTTCTAGAGTGCGAACTGATGTATTTGTAGGGAGCTTAATTTTTGTAATTTTTCTTTCAGTGATTATAATATGTGGAAAAATGATAAGAAAATTAATTGTATCAGTTATCAATTTTTTCAGAGCTCAAATTTTTAGAATTAAAGAGAAAAGAAGAATGAAAGAAGAGATGATTCGACTGGAAAAACAAGCCAAATTGGAAAAAGAGATATATGATGAAATATGTAATATTCAAAAAATTTATCAAGAAAAAGATCGCTTAGAACTAGAAAGTGAAGAGTTTAATCAAGAAGAAACTTTAGAAACTGATTTAATTTTACAATTACAAGAGAATATTTTTCGAGATATAGAAGAGAATATAGAAAGTATGACTGTAAGAATTGAAGATAGTAGAGTAGATGATGTAGAAAGGACAGATGAAAAAGATGATATTAGCATCAAAATCTCCGAGAAGGAAAGAGATATTAGCACAACTGGGATTTCAATTACAAATTGAAAGTAAAGATGTTGAGGAAATAAGCGATAAAATAGATATTGTAGAACAGATAGAAGAAATTTCATTAAAAAAAGTTATGGCGGTGGCTGTAGAAAATCCAAAAGAGTTTGTTGTGGGAGCTGATACAGTTGTTGTAATAGATGGGAAAGTTTTGGGAAAGCCTAAAGATAAAGAAGATGCAAAAAAAATGCTGAAATCTCTTTCTGGAAGGAGTCATGAGGTGATAACAGCGTATACACTGATAAATTTAGAAAAAAATATAGAGATAACTGAATCTGTAAAAAGTGTGGTTTATTTTAAACAGATAAGTGATAAAGAAATAGAATGGTATATAAAGAGCGAAGAAGCAATGGATAAGGCTGGAGCGTATGGAATTCAAGGATTAGGATCAATTTTTGTGGATAAAATAGATGGAGATTTCTTTGCGATTATGGGGTTTCCAATAAATCATTTTATAAAAACTTTAAACGATTTAAAAATACCAATAGAAAGTTTAGATAAAATATAAATTTAAGTTAAGGAGTGTTATGATGAAAAAAATATTTGGAAAAGTTTTAGGTATATTTTCGGATGATTTAGGAATAGATTTAGGAACTTCAAATACATTGATATGTATAAAAAATAAGGGTATTATAATGAATGCGCCATCAGTTGTAGCAATAAATACAAAGACAAAAGAGATTTTTGAGGTAGGAGATAAAGCTAAACAGATGATTGGAAGAACTCCGCACACAGTAGAAGCTATAAGACCATTAAAAAATGGAGTTATAGCAGATTATGAGATAACAGAAAAAATGTTAAGAGAATTCTATAAAATAGTGAATAAGGGAAAAAGTTTATCTAGTCCAAGAGTTATTATATGTGTTCCAGCTGGAGTGACACAGGTAGAAAAGAGAGCGGTTATGGATGTAACAAGAGAGGCAGGAGCAAGGGAAGCTTATTTAATAGAAGAGCCTATGGCTGCAGCGATTGGAATTGGATTGAATATATTTGAGCCCGAAGGAAATATGGTTGTCGATATAGGTGGTGGAACTACTGAAATCGGAGTTATATCTTTGGCGGGAATAGTGAAGACATCATCTTTAAAAATAGCGGGAGATAAATTTGACTCTCTAATTATAGACTATATTAGACAAAAGCATAATCTATTTATAGGGGAAAAGACAGCTGAAGAGATAAAAATTGCTGTTGGAGCAGTAACAGATTTAGAAGAGGATATTTTCACTGAAATAAGCGGAAGAAATGCACTGAGCGGACTTCCTAAAAATGTGAAAGTTTATTCATCTGAAATAGCTGAAGCATTGGAAGAAGCGGTAGTTTTAATAATAGAGGAGATGAAGGGTATTCTTGAAAAAACTCCACCGGAGCTATCATCTGATATAAAAAGAAAAGGGATTCATTTGGCTGGCGGAGGAGCTTTATTGAGAGGAATTGATAAAAGAATAGCTGAAAGTTTAAACTTAGAAGTCACTGTTGCGGAAGATCCTTTAAATGCAGTTGTAAATGGGATTCAACAACTTTTAAAAGAGTTTGATAAATATAAGAAAGTTTTAATTTCTCCTGAAAGTGACTATTAAGAAGAGGCGCTATGAAGAGAATAATATTATTAATTTTATTTATATCTTCAATATTGAGAGCGAACTATCTCATCACAAATGGTGAGATAGCTCTTTTTTATGATGGCAAAAATAATATTTTAACAAATATACAGGCTAAAGAGTTTAGTAAGGATATATTATCAAATTTACAAATATTATTGGTAAAAGATTATAAAATATATAGAGCAAGAGACTATTATACGGAGACAAAATTTATAAATGGTAAAAATATTTTTTATATGAAATATAATATAAATAATAATGTGGTCGAATCCTATATAGTTTTATCTAATGAAAATAAAAATAGTATGCTTATATACACCAATTTGAATGGAGTTGAATGGGATAAACCCTACAAGTTAATCTATAAATTTTCTCCTTTAATTTTGGAGGGAAATATTGAAAGCAGAGATGAATACTACAAATATGATATGTTAAATTTTTCTAAGAGTGAAAGAACTCATGTTTTTGTGGCAACTGAAAAAGATTTTGAAAATTTTAAAGTAAGATTATTGGAAACAACTTTGTTGAAGGGACTAAATGAACGGATATATATAGCGAAGGATATTGAAAATAAAAAAGATGATTTTTTAGAAATAGTGTTCAGTAGGAAAAAACCAGAGTTTTCAGATTTTTCTTTTAAGGAAATTATAGATAGAGAGGAGAAATTTTGGAAGAATTTTAATAAAAAATATTATTATTTAAGAGAAAATGTTATTAATCAAATAAAAAAATTTTATTTGGTGTCTTTTGGAGTTCAAAAAAACTTAAATATGAGCATGAGTAGAGCGAAGTATCTGGAGCAATTGAAGATTATATACCTAGGTGCTATATTAAATAAAGAAAATTTGATTCCGGAGTTTAATTTTGATAGAAGTGATAGTATCCAAAATATGTTTACATACTACTATTACATGAGATTATCTAGTATAAAGGGGAATATGGATGCTAAAAGGCTAATAGAAAATAATTTAGAAAAAGTGAAAAAGGATATTCAGGAGTCTTATAAAAGTATAATAAATAAAGAGGGCGATTGGTTGGACAATAGTCTTATATTCTATAATTTTTTGTCGGAAATGGAAAAAATAGAAATAGATGAGTCACTACTCAATGAAATACATTTAATGAAAGAGGATATAAGCAGGAAAACAGAAAAAGAGATAGTAAATTCTTTTGGAATTATAAAAAATAATGATTATATAAAATATTTAACTATTCTCTCTCAAGAAAATCAAGTAAAAAATATAAATGAGTTATTAAAAGGCACAAATAATTTGATTGGATTATTGAAAAAAGATGATACTATAGATAGTGGGGCAAACTTAAGTTTAGCAATATTATTATATAAAAATAATTATTTAGTAGAAAGTGATAAAATATTTTATAGTATAGATTATTTTATCAATAACGAAGAGAAATACGATAAGATAGATTTAGAAGAGTTATATTTGTATTTTATAAATATTCAATACAGGGGATTAATATGATTAATAAAGAAACAATTGGAATGAAAGAGCAGGTAGAATCGATACTTTTATTGGGTGGAGATGAAATAAAAATAAGGGATTTGTGTAAATTTTTTTCTATGCCAGTAGAGAGAATTTTACAAATTTTAGAGGAGTTAAAAAAGGAACGATTTGACACAGGAATAAATATCGAAATAGACCAAGAAATTGTATATTTAATAACAAATCCCAGATGTGGAGAAATTGTCAATCTGTATTTTAAACAAGATATAAAGCCTAAAAAGTTATCGAATGCAGCTTTGGAAACACTGTCGATAATAGCTTATCGTCAGCCGATAACTAAAAGTGAAATAGAAGCAGTACGAGGTGTTTCTACAGACAGAGTGATACAAACTTTAGAGGAAAGAAAATTTATAAGAATATGTGGAAAAAAAGAAACTACAGGAAGACCTAATCTGTATGAGATAACAGATAAGTTTTTAGGGTACTTAGGAATTTCGGCGGTAGAAGAGCTACCACAATATGAAGATATGAAGGAGAAATTAAATGGAAGCAATGAGAATAAATAAGTACCTAGCCCAAAGTGGTTATGCCTCAAGAAGAGAGATAGATAAACTTATTGAAAATGGTGATATAAAAGTTAACGGAGAGAATGTTGTACCGGGACAAAAAGTTACAGATAAAGATAAAATCTATATAAAAGGGCAATTGTTTGAAAAACCGAAATCTGAAAATAAGGTCTATTTTTTATTGAATAAGCCAAAAGGAGTTTTGAGTGCTTCAAAAGATGATAGAGGTAGAAAGACAGTTGTTGATTTAATAGACACAAAAGAGAGACTTTATCCGATAGGAAGACTGGACTCAGATACAGAGGGAGCTATAATTTTGACAAATGATGGGGATATTTTCAATAAAGTTATACATCCAAAAGGAGAGATTTATAAAGAATATTTTGCTATTGTAAAGGGAGAGATAAGAGATAAAGATCTTTCGAGATTAGCAAGAGGTATAAACTTAGAGGATGGGCTAACTCTTCCTGCTAAAACCAAGATATTAAAAAGAGCTCAAGGGAGAAGCGAAGTTATAATAGCTATTAGAGAGGGGAAAAATCGCCAAGTTAGAAGAATGTTTGATGCAGTAAAACATCCGGTGGTGTACTTAAGAAGAGAAGCGATTGGGAAGATCAATTTGGGAGATTTAGAGTTAGGAAAATATAGAAAATTAACATCACAGGAGATAAATTATTTAAAATCATTATAGAATAATAGGAGGAAGATAGATGTCTTTAACAAGAGAAGAGGTTCTAAATGTTGCTAAATTAGCGAGATTGGAGTTCAATGAAGAGGAAATTATAAGATTCCAAGCAGATTTGAATAATATATTGGAATATATAGATATTTTAGGAGAGATAGATACTGACAATGTTGAACCATTGGTACAGATTCATGAAACTGGAGTTAAATTGAGAGAGGATAGCGTAAGAGAATCTTTAACTGTTCAGGAGGCTATGAAAAATGCACCTGCTTCAGAGGACGGAGCACTAATAGTACCCAAAGTGGTTGGAGAATAAATTTAAAAGGAGGATTTTTCTGTGAAGAAGATATACGAATTGACAGCTTTTGAAATAAAGGAAAAAATACTGAATAGAGAGCTAACATCTGAAGAGGTTGTTAGAGCTATTTTTGATAGAATAGAAGAAACAGATGATGAGATTGGAAGTTTTGTGTCTCTTAGAAAAGAGAAAGCAATAGAAGAGGCAAAAATAGTAGATAGTAAAATAAAGAATGGAGAAGAGGTTGGAGCACTAGCAGGTATTCCAGTGGCGATAAAGGATAATATGGTATCAATGGGGGAACCATCCCAGTCAGCTTCTAAAATATTAGAAAGGTATGAGGGAATATATGATGCTACAGTTGTAAAAAAATTAAAAGATGCGGATGCAATAATAATTGGAAAAACAAATATGGATGAATTTGCTATGGGATCAACAACAACAACATCTGTATATGAAAAAATAACTAAAAATCCTTGGGATTTAGAGAGAGTTCCAGGAGGAAGTAGTGGAGGAGGAGCAACTTCAGTTGCTGCAAATCAATGTTATATATCTTTGGGATCAGATACAGGTGGGAGTATAAGACAACCAGCATCATTTTGTGGAGTGGTAGGATTGAAACCGACCTATGGAAGGGTATCTAGATATGGACTTATGGCATTTGCTTCATCTTTAGATCAAATAGGTCCGTTCGCCAAGACAGTTAAAGATGTAGCGTTAGCTTTAAATACGCTGGCAGGCATGGATGATTATGATTCTACGGTTGAAGAGGTAGAGGTTCCAAATTACTTAGACTATTTAACTGGAGATATAAAAGGAATGAAGATTGGTGTGCCGAAAGAATACTTCATAGAGGGACTAAATCCAGGGGTAAAAAGGGTTGTGGATGAAGCTTTAGAAACTTTTAAATCTTTAGGTGCAGAGATAATAGAGATATCTTTACCACATACAAAGTATGCAGCACCAACATACTATGTCTTGGCTCCAGCAGAAGCTAGTTCAAATTTAGCTAGATTTGATGGTGTTAGGTATGGACGTAGAACTAAGAATGCTTTGAATATAGATGAACTATACATAAAGTCAAGAAGCGAAGGATTTGGAGACGAGGTAAAAAGAAGGATTATGATAGGAACATACGTATTAAGTGCAGGATTTTTTGATGCCTATTTCAAAAAAGCTCAAAAAGTTAGAAGGTTGATAAAAAATGATTTCGATAGAGCTTTTGAAAAAGTTGATATTATATTCACTCCTGTGACACCGGGACCTGCTTTTAGATTGGATGATAAAAAGACTCCAGTAGAACTATATTTAGAGGATATCTTTACAATACCGGCAAATTTGGCAGGAATACCGGGTATTTCGATACCAGCTGGAACAACTGAAGGGTTGCCGGTTGGAATACAACTATTAGGAAAAGCGTTTGGAGAAAAAGATATCTTAAAAGCAGGAGATGCTTTTGAAAAAGCGATAAAGGAGAGAGTGTAATGGCGAGACAGTGGGAATCAGTTATAGGACTTGAGGTACACCTTCAATTAAAAACAGGAACAAAAGTTTGGTGTGGATGTAGTACGGACTACGATAATTCACCAACAAATACACATACATGTCCGATATGTCTAGGACATCCGGGAGCTTTACCAAAATTGAATAAAAAAGTAGTTGAATATGCAGTAAAAGCTGCATTAGCTTTAAATTGTAAAATTAATAATATAAGTGGATTTGATAGAAAAAATTATTTTTACCCAGATACTCCCAAAAATTATCAGATAACTCAATTTGAAAAACCTTACTGTGAAAAAGGATATCTAGATGTTAAATTAAATTCAGGTAGAGAGTTCACCGTTGGAATCACTAGAATACAGATAGAGGAGGACGCTGGAAAATCAATACACGCAGGGTCTGAATCGTTAATAAATTTTAATAGAGCCTCAATGCCTCTTTTAGAAATAATATCTGAACCAGATTTAAGAAGCTCTGAGGAGGCTTATGAGTATCTAAATCTTTTAAAAAGTACAATAAAGTATACTGGAATAAGTGATGTATCAATGGAACTAGGATCCTTAAGATGTGATGCAAATATATCTGTAATGGAGAAAGGAAGTAAAGTTTTTGGAACAAGAGTAGAGGTAAAAAACTTAAATTCGTTTAAAGCAGTTGCAAGAGCTATTGATTACGAGATTGGAAGACAAATTGAAGTAATTGAAAATGGTGGAATAATCAATCAAGAAACCAGACTTTGGGACGACGAAGCTCAAGTGACAAGAATAATGAGAACTAAAGAAGACGCAATGGACTACAGATATTTTGCTGAGCCAGATCTTCCAAAACTTATCATAAAAGATGAAGAGATTGAAAAAATAAGAGAGTCAATGCCAGAATCTAAATCAGAAAAGTTAAAAAGATTTATTGAAACTTACGGGTTACCAGAATATGATGCAAATATATTGACAGATGAAATAGAGTTAGCTGACTATTTTGAAAGAGTATTAAAGATAACTAATAATCCCAAACTTTCATCAAATTGGATAATGACAGAGGTTTTAAGAGAGCTAAAAGAAAGTGGGAAAACGATAGAGGAATCAAAAATAAACTCTGAGGATTTAGGAAAAATAATAAATCTTATTCAAAAAGAGGTTATCTCTTCCAAAATAGCTAAAGAACTCTTTACTATAAAATTAAATGATAGTAGGGACCCAGAAGTTATAGTAAAAGAGGAAGGAATGATACAGGTTGTTGACTTAGGAGAGATTGAAGGAATAGTAGATCAAGTGTTATCAGAAAATCCTAAGATGGTAGAGGACTTTAAAAACTCAGATGAGGGAAGAAAACCAAGAGTTTTAAAGGGACTAATTGGACAAGTTATGAAACTATCTAAAGGAAAAGCAAATCCTAAGATTGTTACAGAGCTAATGGAATCAAAATTAAAATAGGTGGGTTATAATGAAAAAAAATAAATTAATCTCTTTAGGGATTATGGTTTTAGGACTTACTTTTTTATCACAACCACTTCATGCTGTTGCTAAAACGTTAAAAGAGAAGTACGAAAATATAATACCAATGAGTGTTCATGTAAATATAATGAATAATGAGGCTGAGCCTGAATATCTAAATTATGTTTTTATAAAAAGTGTAGATGCCCCTATTAGACAAGAGTCATCAATATATTCTAAAGAGATTGTAAGATTTCCGTTTAATACAAAATTAAAAGTTTTAGAAAAAGTTGAATCGAATGGAAATGAGTGGTATAAGGTAGAATTAAAAGATAGAAATGGAAATAAAGTTCAAGGATATATTTCAGCAATGTTGGTAACATTGAGGCAGTTTAAATTTGAAGAGATGAACAGTAGAGTACATAAATTATCAGAATTTTTACAATCAGAGGCAGAAAAAGGAAAGGAGCTAGTATCGATTAACACATATGTTCCTAATCCTAGCAATCAAAATATGAGTAGAGTTAAAGATAAATACGGAGTTTCAGCAGATCAAAATGCTAAAGCAAGCTACAATGGAGAAACAATATTTATTCCAGATAGATCATTGATGTCAATAGAAGCTATAAAGGGAAATGATGTCTATGTAAATGCGCTTTCAATAGCAGAAAAGCCGTTGAAAGTAAGTAAAAATGTGATAACGAGATATCCAGCAGTTGATGCAAACTTTAGAAAAGCTATTGTAATTGATTTAGAGAATGAAAATCAAGGTATTTTCCAGAAGAATTCTGAAGGTCAATGGGAACTGATTTCCTATACATTAAATAAAACAGGAATGGAGAGTACATTGGGATTTGAAACACCAAAAGGATACTTCATAGTTCCTGTATTAAAATATGAGATGGCTTATAGAGATGAATATAATAATGCAGCTGGGATGGCAAAATATGCAATTCGTTTTTCAGGTGGTGGATATATTCATGGAACACCGATCAATTTTGAAGAAAATATAAATAGAGATTTCTTTTTAGGTGAAAAAGATGGGACACTCGGTACAGTTGAAGGAACTAGAAAATGTATTAGAAATATGGAATCACATATTAAATTTCTTTTTGATTGGGTAACAAATGGAAAAGTTAATAGAAAATCTAATGAACAAAGACCAGATGAAAATGTAATGGTTATAGTATTTTGATGAAGGGTGAGCGAAAGCTCACCCTTTTTATAAAAATAGCATAACTTTCTATTCTATGATATAATAAATTTGTTAAATTAATAGAGATAGGTGATAAAAAATGTATAAAATTCAATATTTTATATTTAAAACTTTTCGTTATATTTTACTTTTATTTCCAGAGAAAGTAAGATTTAAGTTTGCTGAGAAGTTGGGAATTATAGGATTTTATCTTATAAAAAAAAGAAGAATGATTGCTCTAGCAAATTTAGAGTTAGCGTTTCCAGAAAAAACAATTCAAGAGAGAAAAAAAATAGCAAAAGAATCATATAAAATAATGGCAAAAGCTTTTCTTTCAACATTATGGTTTGAGGATTATTTAAAAACAAATGTAGATTTAGAAGATTTTGATAGAGTAGCCTCAATAAAAGAGAGGGGAAATGGGATTGTGGTAGCACTTATTCATATGGGAAATATGGAAGCTAGTTTAAAAGCTGGAGAAAAATATAAAGTTGTAACTGTGGCAAAAACTCAGAGGAATCCGTATATAGACAATTTCATAACAGAAGCGAGAAAAAAATTAAATGTGACATTATTAAAAAAATCTAAACAAACTTCTAGAGAATTATTAGAGGAGATTGAGAAAAAAAATGTTGTTGCTTTGTTTACAGATCATAGAGATAAAGGGAGTAAGGTTGAGTTTTTTGGTGAGGAAACAGTTTCGCCAACAGGGGTTATAAATATAGCATTAAAAAATGGATTACCTCTAGTTATAGCTTATAATGTAATGCACGAGGATAATACGTGTACAACATATTTTACAAAAGAGTTGGAGCTGATTAAAACAAATTCATTTAAAAATGATGTTAGAGTTAATACTCAACTTATGATGAATGTTATAGAGAATATAATAAGAAATTATCCAAATCAATGGATGTGGTTTCATGACAGATGGAAACTTTATAAAAAAATAAAAGACAAGAATTTAAAAGACTAGGAGGGAAAAATGTTATTAGGTATAATTGGAGCAATGAATGAAGAGGTAGTTCAGTTAAGAGAGGCAATGAGCCTAAATGAAACTAAAGAATTGGGAGGATATAAATTTTATAGAGGAAGACTTTTAGAAAAAGAAGTTGTATTGGTTGAATGTGGAATAGGAAAGGTAAATGCTGCGATATGCTCAACACTATTAATACAGGAATTTAAAGTGGATAAAGTACTATTTACTGGCGTGGCAGGAGGGTTGAATCCAGAGATAAATATTGGGGATATAGTGGTGTCGACAGATTTAATAGAACATGATTTTGATTGTACAGCTTTTGGCTATGATTATGGTGTAATACCTAGAATGGAAAATTCTAAATTTAAAGCGGATGAAGTTTTAATCGAATTAGCTAAAGAAGTTGCTGAAAAGAATTTTGGAAAAGAAAAAGTATTTGTTGGAAGAATTGTCAGTGGAGATATATTTGTAGCTTCAAATGAGAAAATTAAATGGCTAAGAGAAACTTTTACAGCTGAATGTACAGAGATGGAAGGAGCGGCAGTTGCTCATGTTTGTTACGTGTTGAAAAAACCATTTGTAATTATAAGATCAATATCAGATAAAGCTAATCATGATGCAAATATGAATTTTGATGAATTTGTAAAATTAGCAGCACAAAATTCAAAAATAATAATAGAAGGAATGTTAGAGCTAATATAAAACAGATACTAAGGTGGAAAAAATGAATATGGAAAAATTATTAAACGAGTTATATTCCTACTCACTGCATGGAATAAAGCTGGGTTTAAAAAATATAGAGGATATTTGTGAAGCTATGGGAAATCCACAAAAGAATTATAAAATAATTCATGTAGCTGGAACAAATGGGAAAGGATCAACATCAACAACAATAGAACAGGTTTTAATAGAAGATAATAGAAGAGTTGGGAAGTATACATCCCCTCATATTTTAAAATTTAATGAGAGAATATCAGTTAATGGTATTGAAATAAGTGATGAAGAGATTGTGTATTACTATTCTTATGTAAAGTCAATAATAGAAGCATTAAAATTAACACCAACATTTTTTGAAGTTACGACAGCTATGATGTTTAAATATTTTTCGGATAAAAAAATTGAATATGCAGTGATTGAAGTAGGTATGGGTGGAAGGTATGATGCCACTAATATTGTGGATGGAGACATTTGTGTCATAACAAATGTTAGCTTAGACCATACTGATTTTTTGGGAAAAAATATTTATGAAATAGCTTGTGAAAAAGCTGGAATAATAAAGAAAAAATCTAAAGTGATAGTGGGTAGTTCAAATTTAGAATTTTTAAAGGGAATTGAGGAAAAAAGTAAAAATTATATAAATGTACTTGAAAAATATAAAGAATCTAGATACTTTTTAGATTTTAAAAGTTATAAGACTATCATTGAAATAGAGGATACTACATATAATTTTTCACTGTTTGGAAATTATCAATACAAAAACTTTTTATGTGCGTATGAAGTTTTAAAAGAGTTAGGTATAGAGAAAAAAGTGATACAAAAAGGTGTGGAGAAAGTAAAATGGCAGTGTAGGTTTGAAATAATAGTGACAGATAAAAATGTGATTATATTGGATGGAGCACATAACGAAGATGGGATGCAAACCCTCTGCGATACTTTAAGAGCAGGATTTAAAAAAGATGAAATTATAGCGGTAGTTTCAATATTAAAAGATAAAGATTCTAAAAAAATACTGGAAATTTTAGAAAACAATGTAAGTAAGATTATTTTTACATCCCTATCTGAAAACATGAGGGGAGAAAGTGCTTTAGAGTTGTTTGAGAAGTCCAATAAAGAGGATAAAGATTATAGAGAAGACCTAATAGAAGCATTCAATTTGGCTAAAGCAGAGAATAAAAAGGCTATTTTATTTTGTGGGTCATTTTATTTATTGAGTAAATTTAAAGAGGAAGTATTAAAGTAATGAGAGGTAAAATTCTTTTTAAAATTTTTACATTTATAATAACTATAGTGATTGGATATTTTTTATACGAACACATAATTATTTTGAAAAATGAGTATATAAAAAGAGAGCAACATAAAAGCATGGTTTTAGAAAAAATCGATAAAACATATAAAGAAAGAGATAAGGATTTCTATAAAAATGACTAGAGGAGCTTAAAATGGAAAGAGTTATAGTAAGAAAATTTCCAAAAGTTAATGATTTAGCAGATGTTTTAGGATTGATTCCACTATTAGATGTAGATATGGAAAAAGAGATAAGAACTCAAAGTATTTATAGAGTTGGTTATGAATTGAGTGGTTTCTTTCCAGAGGGAGAGGAGTTACAAAGTAACATTAATGTTTTAGGTAGAAAAGAGATTGGATATTTAGAAAGAGTGGAAAAACAAAAGAGAAGAGAGACACTTGAAAAATATCTTAGTTACCCCTTTCCAGCCCTTATTGTGACTGTAGAAAATAGTATAGTAGATGAAATTGTTGAGATAGGTAAAAAATATAAAAAGCCTATATTAAAATCAAATAATAAAACTATTGAATTTATTAGAAATGCTAAATTTTATTTACAAAAAGTATTAGCTGAAGAGATGATAATTGATAATTGTATACTTCTTGATATATATGGAGTTGGAATACTTTTGAAAGGGTATGAGGATGCTAGGCTTGGTGCAACAGTTGAACTTCTAGAAAGAGGACATAAGTTTATAACAGATACTAGATTAAAGATTCAAAATATAGCTAACAGATTTATATTAGGTTCTAATACATCAGATAAGGAGAGTGGGGATAGCCATTTCTATCTTTTTGGAAAAGATGGGAATGATATAGATGTTACGACACACTTTGGAATAAAAAGTACAAGAAAAAGAAAAAAAATTACCTTATTGATTGAACTTGAAAAATGGGATGAAAGAAAATTTTATGATAGATTAGGATTGGATGAGGTCTATGAAGAATTTTTAGGTTTTAAAATTCCAAAGGTGACACTTCCTGTAAGAAAAGGAAGAAATTTGGCGATTATAATTGAAACGGCAGCTATAAACTATAGATTAAAAAAAACGGGTGTAAATTCGGCAGAGTATTTTTGGAAAGAGTCTAAAAGATTGATTGAAGAAAATAGAGAAAATAAAAAGAGAGGTTTAGTTGTGAATGATAAAACAAGTATGCCAGTTAGATATATAAAATCTAGATTTAATTTAAGCGTTTTAAATGGAGAGGAATTTTTAGATAATAGGTACATTACGACAACGGGGGTTTATAGACCATCTCTAGCTCTTACCGGTTATTTTGATATGTATGGCGAAGAGGGATACAAAGGTCTACAACTATTTACAGAAACTGAGTTTAACTATTTAGATAGTATACCAGCAGTTGACAAGGAGAAAAATTTAGAAAGATATTTGGATGAAGATTTTCCAGCGATTATAATTTCAGGAGTGAAAGATATTCCAGATTATTTTTTAAATAAAATTATTGAAAAAAAAATAATTTTATTAGAGACGAAGCTGGATAGACCAAGTCATGTTGTGGCCACTTTTAGTGCTTATTTAGAAAATTATTTTGCACCTTCAACATCTGTTCATGGAGTTTTTGTAGAATTATATGGTTTTGGAGTTTTACTGACGGGAAAAAGTGGAATTGGAAAAAGTGAAACAGCTTTAGAGCTTATTCATAGAGGGCATAGGTTAATAGCTGATGATTCGGTTAGATTTGAAAAAGGTGTAATAGGTGATATAACAGGAAGAGCATCAAAATTGCCATATTTTATGGAGATTAGAGGGCTAGGTATTATAGATGTTAAAGCTTTATACGGTGTTGGAGCAGTCAGAATCAGCAAAAGACTAGATATGATAATTGAACTTCAGGAGCTAAAAAGTGAGGATTATTTGACAGCTATGGACTATCAAGAACTAACAGAGGTTTTGCTAGGAAATGAGATTTCTAAAATAAAATTATATATATCTTCTGGAAGAAATGCGGCAGCTATGGTGGAGATTGCTGTTATGAACCTTATGGCTAAAAGAATGGGATACAATTCAGAAGAGATTTATTTAAAAGAGTTAAAAAATAAAAATTATAATGATTGAGAACCGGGGGATTAAATTGAAAAGAAAAAAACTTAAGATTTTGAGAGAGTACATATATATCTATATTGGGACATTAATTGCTTCAATAGGAATAAACGCTTTTTTAGTACCATCTAATTTGGCACCTGGTGGAGCAACTGGTCTTTCAATCTTAATAAACTATATGACAGGGATCTCTGTTGGAGCTTTGATATTTGTTATAAATATACCTCTATTTATAATAGGGGTTAAAATATTTGGAAAATCATATGGTCTTAAAACGTTAGCGGGAATCTCTTTTTTATCTCTGAATGTTGAATTGGTGAAGAAGGTTGTACCAGAGGTAGATAAGATAATAGATTTTACAAATCCGAGTAATATATTTTTAGGGACTCTATACGGAGGACTTTTGATGGGTGTTGGGTTAGGAACTGTTATAAAAAATGGTGGAACGACTGGTGGAAGTGATATAATTTCGGGAATATTGAATAAATTTTTTAGAATTCCAATTGGTCAAGCGCTAATATTGATAGATTCAACAGTAGTTTTATTGGCAGCATATATTTTTGGTGCAGAAAAAGCGTTGTATGCTTTGGTAAATCTGTATGCGACAGGGATTGTTATAAATAAATTAATAGATGGTTTAGGAAATGCTAAAATGGCGTATATAGTTACCTCTGAGGTTGAAAAAGTACGAAAGATAATCGTAGAAGATTTAGGAAAAACAGGGAATTATTATCAAGCGGAAGCACTGTATTCGAAAAATAGAAGGGATGTAGTGACAACAGTTCTTAGAAATAGAGAGATTTTTTTATTGAAAGAACTTATAACAGAGGTTGATAAAGAGGCGTTTGTTGTTGTCTCAGATGTGCACGAAGTATTAGGGAGAGGTTATACTTTTGATATAGGTAGTACCACTTTAAAAAAATAGGAAGGAAAAGGAATGAAGGAGATAAAGGAAAAAATAGAGCAGAGCGATAGTATAGTTATTGTTGGGCACGTAAATCCAGATGGAGATACTGTAGGAGCAGGCTTAGCTCTTTTACTAGGACTTGAAAAAAAATATCCAGACAAAAAAATAGATTTTGTATTACAAGATAATGTACCAAAAAATATTGCCTTTTTAAAAGGGTGTGATAAAATAAAAAAAATAGAGGATATCATAGCTCCTAACTATAATTTGGCTATTTTTGTAGATTCAGCTACAACAGAGCGAGTTGGAAAAGTTATGGAACTGATAGGAGATATATTTAAAATAAATATAGATCATCATATAAGTAATCCTAGATATGGAGATATAAACGTTGTAAAAGATATATCATCAACTTCGGAGATAATGTATTCATTGTTAAAAGATTTAGATATAGAGATTAGTTTGGAGATGGGAGAGGCTCTTTATTTAGGATTAGTTAATGATACTGGAAATTTTGCTCATAGTAATGTAACTGATAAAACATTTTTGGTTGCTTCTGAGTTGATGAAACTTGGCGTAAATAATAATAAGATTGTAAATGATTTTTTTAAGACAAAATCCTATGAAAGGATGAGAGTTTTAGGAAAAGCTTTAAGTGAGATGGTTTTTGTAGAGGAAAAAAAATTAATGTATTTTTATTTGTCTGATAAAGCATTAAAGGAGTTAAATGCTGTAAAAGATGATACAGAAGGTATCGTAGAAGAGTTAATTAACTATGCTGGAAGTGAAGTTTCTCTATTTTTAAGAGAGGAAGAGAGCGGAAAAATAAAGGGTAGCTTAAGAAGTAAGCACGATATAGACGTAAATAGAATAGCAGGAATTTTTGGTGGTGGAGGTCATATAAAAGCAGCAGGGTTTACAACTGAACTTTCACCACAGGAAATTATAAAAAAAGTGGTAGAAAATTTATAAATAGTGTATAATTTTATAAAAAAGGAGGGTATATAAATGGCAGATATCGATATAATTTTTTTAAAACCCACTAGATTTGAGGATTGTTTAAAATGTGTAGAACACATAAAATCTGAAAAAATAGTTCATATAAACTTATGTGATTTAGATTCTGAAAAATCGCAAAGAGTTTTAGACTTTATTAGTGGAGCTGTACATATACAAGAGGGGCAAGTAATTAATCCTGGAGACAAAATATATTGTTCAATTCCTAAAAATAAATCATACGAGCTAGATTATAAAGATTTATCAAATCCAAGGTTTGATGAAGAGGAAGAGATTATTCCAAGATACCATAGAAGATAGATAAAAAAGGGACTTTAAATAGTCCCTTTTTCTAATTGAGGATATTAAAGATAAGATTCTCATTTTTATAGTCAACTTCAACAGTTTCCCTCTCTTTAACCTCACCTTTTAAGATAATTTTAGCTATTTCAGTTTCAATATACTTTTGAATATATCTTCTAAGTGGCCTAGCACCAAACTGTGGATCATATGCAGTTTTCGCTAAGAACTCAACGGCTCCATCAGTGATTTTAAAATGGATTTTTCTTTCTTTTAATTTATTTTCTAAGGCTCCTAAAAGTTGATGAACAATATTTTTAATCTCTTTAAGTCCAAGACCTCTAAATATAATAGTTTCATCAACTCTATTTAGAAATTCAGGTCTAAAATTTGAAAGAAGCATTTGGTGAATTTGAAATCTAGTTTCTTCTTTTAGACTAGGATCTTCTAGAATTAAATGGCTTCCAATGTTAGAAGTCATTATAATCAAAGTATTTTTAAAATCTACAATTTTACCTTGACCATCAGTTAATCTACCATCATCTAGAACTTGTAGAAGAATATTAAATGTATCAGGATGGGCTTTTTCGATTTCATCAAAAAGAATAACGGAATATGGTTTTCTTCTAACTGCTTCAGTTAGTTGTCCACCCTCTTCATATCCAACATATCCTGGAGGAGCACCAATTAATCTAGTGACTGAAAACTTATCCATGTATTCACTCATATCTATTCTAATCACATTTTCTTCGTTGTCAAATAGAAAATATGCTAAGGATTTAGCCAAATAGGTTTTACCTACCCCAGTAGGTCCTAAAAATATGAATGAACCAATAGGTCTATTAGGGTCCTTAAGACCAGCACGAGCTCTTAAAATAGTTTCAGATACTGCTTTAACAGCTTCCTCTTGTCCAACTACTCGCTCATTAAGATTATCTTCTAATTTTAAAAGTTTTTCTTTTTCACTTTCCATAAGTTTAGATAGTGGAATACCGGTCCACTTAGATATAACTTCAGAAATCTCCTCAACTCCAACCTCTTGTTTAACGAGTCTATTGATAGGGATTTCTTCAAGACGTTCATGCTCTTGAATAAGTTCTTTTTCAAGAGTAGCCAATTTACCATATTTTAGTTCAGCTAATCTATTCAAGTCGTATTTTCTTTCAGCTTCTAAAATTTCAAGTTTTACTTTTTCAATTTCAGATTTTATATCTTTAACTTTATTCAAATCATGTTTTTCATTTTCCCATTGTGCTTTTAAAAGAGATTTTTGTTCTGTTAAACTAGAGAGTTCTTTTTCTAATATTTCGAGCCTCTCTTTGGAATATGGATCAGTTTCTTTTTTTAACGCTTCTCTTTCAATCTCCAACTGCATAACCTTTCTTGTTAGTTGATCTAACTCTTCAGGCATAGAGTCCATTTCAGTTCTAATCATAGCTGCAGCCTCATCAATAAGGTCTATGGCTTTATCTGGGAGTTGTCTATCTGGGATATATCTATTACTAAGAACAGCAGCTTCAACGATAGCACCATCACTTATTCGGATACCGTGATAGACTTCAAACTTCTCCTTGATACCTCTTAAGATAGAAATTGTATCTTCAACACTTGGTTCATTAACCATAACAATTTGGAAACGTCTTTCTAAAGCGGGGTCTTTTTCAATATATTTTCTATATTCATCTAAAGTTGTAGCACCAATAACTTTGATTTCGCCTCTAGCTAACATAGGTTTTAATAAGTTACCAGCATCCATAGCACCATCAGATTTTCCAGCACCAACAATTGTATGTATCTCATCTATAAACAAAATGATTTCACCATTTGAGTCTTCTACTTCTTTTAAAACTGCTTTTAGACGCTCTTCAAACTCCCCTCTAAATTTAGCACCAGCTATTAAAGAGCCCATATCCAAAGAGAATACTTTTTTATTTTTTAAAGAATCAGGTACATCTCCATTTAATATTCTCTGTGCAAATCCTTCAGCGATAGCAGTTTTACCCACTCCAGGTTCACCTATTAGCACAGGATTATTTTTTGTTCTTCTAGATATAATCTGGATAGTTCTTCTAATTTCACTATCTCGTCCAATGATAGGGTCGATTTTACCTTGACGAGCCAATTCAACTAAATCTCGACCATATTTTTCTAAAACTTCGTATTTGACTTCAGGATTAGGAGAATCAACTTTTTTATTACCTCTAATTTCTAAAATAGTTTTTTCGAATAGAATACGGTCAATTCCTAATTTTGCCAAAAAGTTAGTGTTATCAAGTAAGGAGAGAAAAATATGTTCTACACTAATATAGGAATCTCCCATCAACTGCATAAGTTTTTGTGCTTCCATTAAAATCTCATTTGTTTTAGCGTCCAATCCAATCGAAGTATTAGTAGCTCCTTGAATTTTTGGAAGTTTATTGCAAAGATCTTCCAAGCTATTTTGTAAAGAATTTGTGTTAACTCCCATTTTTGTTAAAACTCTAACAATTAGACCATCTTTGTGAGCCACTAAAGCAAGTGCTAGTATTTCAGGTTTAATACTTTGCTGCATATAAGTTTGAGCAATAGCTTGAGCATCAGTCAATGCGAGCATTGAATTTTCTGTAAAATTATTAGGATTCATAAACATCACCTCTCAATATTAAAGATAATTAAATTATTTTAAGCTGATTATTTTGTCTTCTTCTCCAGTTTCTATTAGATGTTCATTTCTAACAATTTCAATGACCTCCATCATTTTCTTTTGTATATGGTCATAACCTACATCTTTAATATGAGGAAGAATACAGTCAGAACAATCTTTAATTCCGCCAGCTGTATATTTATACTTACCTCCGCACTCATTTCCTAGCATATAAAGTGGACAATAACAAAATAAACAGTTAAAGTTCTCAGTGTTCTCCATTTTATGGCATGGGAAAAACTCACAATTTTTATTTTGATTAAATTTATAATTCATAATACCTCCCAAATAAATAAAAAATTCATATTTTAAATATACTACTTCTAAATAATTAAATCAAGGTGAATAAACAAAAAAATGGTCTAAATTTTTTATTTAGACCATTTTTAAAGATTTAATATATATGATTAATATACTTCTACGGCATTTTCAACTGGTTCGTTTAAAACTACTTTTATAGCTACAATAGCGACCTCTAGCTGTTGAAGATCAGGCTCTTTAGTCGTTATCTTTTGAAGGACCATTCCAGGAGTAGCAACTAATTTAACTAGCCAGTTATCTAAATGATTACTAGTATATCTTTGAAGCTCATAGGATATCCCCGCAATTAAAGGCATAAAAAGAACTCTTAAAATAACTTTAGTAAAAAGCTTAGTCGCGAAGCTAGTGGGTGGAGGAAGTATAAAATCAAGAGCTGTAAAAACAATAATTGCAATGAACATAACAATCAATAGAAAACTAGTTCCACACCTAGGATGTAGAGTTGTAAACTTTTTTGCATTTTCCGGAGTTAATTCTAAATGTTGCTCATAAGCATAAATTGATTTATGCTCAGCACCATGATATTGGAAAACTCTTTGTATATCTTTTGAAAAAGAGATTAAAAAAATATATAAAACAAAGAATGAAAGCCTTAAACCAGCCTCTAAAAGATTACTATGAATCTTATTATCTCTAAATAAAAAACTACTTATAACAGAGGGAAGAACAATAAAAAGTCCAATTCCTAAAGCTAAAGAAACAACAGTAGTCATAACAGCTTCTTTTTGAGACAGTTGTTCCTCTTCCACTTCAGCTTGATTGGCTGAAAATGTAAGTTCCTTAACTCCCAATACTAAAGAGTCAAATAAAGTTATTGCCCCCCTGATAAAAGGGATTGTAGAAAGTTTATTTCTACTTTTTGATATTTTTGTTTTTTTATAAACTATGTCACCGTTAGGTTTTCTAACAGCTGTAGCAAGAAGGTCTGCATTTCTCATCATAACCCCCTCTATAACTGCTTGTCCACCTACACTTGAAAATTTTTCTTTACTCATTGTCACCATCCATAAATTTAATTAGATTGTATATTTGTCATAGGGTTTACCAGAAGCACTTGGTGCGACTGCTTTTCCAACTACTCCAGCAAGAGCTAGAAGAGTTAATAAGTATGGAAGCATCTGAATGAACTGTGGAGGAATGAATGTTACATATTGCTGAATAACAGTTTGAGCTGCATCAGCAAATCCGAATAACAAACTAGCAAATAAAACTCCTTTAGGTGTCCATTTTCCAAAAACAAGGGCAGCTAGAGCGATAAATCCTCTTCCAGCTGACATATCTTTTGAAAATTGATTTAGAGCTCCAATAGCTAAGTATGTTCCACCAAGTCCAGCAAATACACCAGACATGATAACACCAAAATACCTAATTTTAGCGACACTAACACCAACGGTATCAGCAGCTAAGGGGTATTCTCCAACGGCTCTCATTCTAAGTCCAGTAACTGTTTTGTATAAAAAATAAGCAGACCAAATAGCCAATCCATAGATAATATAAATTAACAAAGAGGAGTGAAATAATAACGGAATACTTGTTGCAGCAGGACTATTAGATGCCTGTTCAAAAAGAACTCTCAGCATGAAAATAGTGAATCCAGAAGCAAAAAGGTTAATAGCAATACCGGATACAGTTTGATTACCTCTATATTTTATACTTATTATAGCATGAATTAGGGCAACAAATCCACCTGATATAGCTCCAGCTAGAATACCAAGAAACCAACTTCCTGTATAGTATGATATAACAGCTGAAGAAAAAGCACCGATAAGCATCATTCCTTCAAGACCGATATTAACAACTCCGCAAACTTCAGAAAACATTCCACCAACAGCTGTTATAAGAATTGGAGCAGCTTGTCGGATTGTGGCTAAAATTAAACTTATAATAATACTTACCATGCTATTCAGCTCCTTCTTTTGAAAGTTTTTCTAACCAGAATCTAATCATATTTTCAGCAGCAATCAATAGTATAATTATAGCTTGAATTATTATAACCATTTGACTTGGAATGTTTGTATTAAATTGCATAGCTCTTCCGCCAACTCTAAGAGCAGCAAATAGAATAGAAGCAAGTAAAGTACCAACAGGTGTATTTTTTCCAAGAAGAGCAACTGCGATTCCATCAAACCCATAAGCAGCGGTAAGTCCTGTTTTATACGCATATTGTCCAACTCCGCCTAAAACTCTTTCAACTCCGCCAAGACCGGCAAGGAATCCAGATATACCAAGAGTCAAAATAATAATTTTTTTCACATTTATTCCATTATTTTCAGCTGTAGTAGGATTAAATCCAACAGCTTTAATATGATATCCTAAAACAGTTTTTTCTAAAATAAACCAAACTATGAACACTGCGATTAAAGCAAGAATAAATCCATAGTTTAGAGGGACTCTGACATCTAGTAATTTCCCAAGTCTTGCACTTTCAACAACTGCAGGAGTTTGTGGATTGAAACCAGGAGCTTTTAGAGGATAATTTAGGCAGTATTGTTCAAAACTGACAGCGATATAGTTAAGCATAATCGTAGATATAACCTCGTGAACTCCAAGTTTAGCTTTTAACCAACCAGCGATACCTGCCCAGAGAAAACCAGCAAAACCACCAATCAGCAATATAACAAAAACATTATTTATAAAAATATTAGCAACAAAACCACCAAGGGCAGCAGCAGTAAGACCTGCCATAGTCATCTGTCCTTGAGCACCGATATTGAACATACCACCTTTAAATGCAATTAAAACTCCAAGCCCAGTAAAAATAAGTGGAGTTGCTTCCAAAAGGGTTCTTGCAATAGGTGTAAGCCCATCAAAGGCACCACTAAATAAGAAATAATAAGCTTTTATAGGATTTTCACCCATGTATAGGATTATACCAGCACCAATCAATAACGCTAAAAGAACTGCTACAATAGGTACAAGGACATTTAAAACTCCTTTGTTTTTAATCAAGTTTACCACCCGCCATAAGTATTCCGATTTTTTCTTCATTTGCTTCTTCTCTAGAAAGAACTCCAGTTATCTTTCCAGCACACATAACTGCAATTCTATCCGAAAGATTTAAAACTTCAGACAGTTCAGAGGAAACAACTAAAACAGCTTTTCCTTTTGCTTTTTCATTTAAAATTAGCTTATGAATTGATTCAATAGCGCCAATATCAACTCCTCTAGTAGGTTGTCCAGCAATAATAAGATTATTATTTACTTTTTCCAATTCTCTAGCGACTATAATCTTTTGTTGATTTCCTCCAGAGAGTCTGCCAAATTCAGTATCTACACTCCTGGGTCTGACATCATATTTTTCCATAAATTTTTCAGCATTTTTTCTTAATTTAGAAAAATTTAAAAGTCCAAATTTGGAATACTCATCTCTTTCAACACCAAGTGCAAAGTTTTCCATTACAGTAAATTCAGATACAGCAGCTCTTTTGTGTCTATCTTCTGGGATATGAGCTAGACCAAGTTGCGATATTTTTCTAGGTGTTTTATTATTTAGGGTGACACCATCAAGTGTTATAATCCCAGAACAAATATTTTTAAGTCCAGTGATAGCTTCGATTAATTCAGTTTGTCCGCTTCCTTCAACTCCAGCTATACCCAAGACTTCTTCTTTTCTTATTTCGAAAGAAGCATTACTAACTTTTGTGACATTATATTGATCTTTTACACTCACATCTTTTACAGAAAGAACCACTTCACCAATTTCAACTTCAGGTCTTTCAGTAGTAAAAAGAACAGCTCTTCCTACCATAGCATTTGCAATTTTTTCTTTAGTAGCTTCTTTAGTAGGAAAGTTTGCAACGTCTCTACCTCTCCTAATAACAGTAATATTATCAGAGATATCTAAAACTTCTTGGAGTTTATGAGAGATAAAGATAATAGTTTTTCCTTCGGCGATTAAATTATCCATAATTTTATAAAGTTCTTTAATCTCTTGGGGAGTTAAAACAGCAGTAGGTTCGTCAAATACTAGTAAATTTGCTCCTTTAAAAAGTATTTTTAAAATTTCTACTCTTTGTTGCATACCAATGGATAAATCTGAAATTAACATATCTGGATCAATAGCTAGACCATATTTTTTTGAAACTTCGATAACATCTTGCCTTGCTTTATTGATGTCTAAAGATAAACCTTTTTTAGGTTCAACACCTAAAATCATATTTTCTGCAACAGTTAAAGTAGGAACTAACATAAAATGTTGATAAACCATACCAATTCCTAATTCAGCAGCTTTGCTAGGTGAATCTATTTGCACTTCTTCCCCGTGGTAAAATATTTTACCAGAAGTTGGAGTATAAAGACCATTTAACATTTTCATAAGTGTTGACTTTCCTGCTCCATTTTCACCAACAATAGCGTGTTTCTCACCTTTTAAGATTTTTAAAGTGATATCGTCATTAGCGATAACTTTTCCATCTAAGAAAGTTTTTCTGATATGCTGCATTTCTAAGATATAATTATTCACTTAGAATCCTCCCTAAATTTATTCAAGGTTAATTTAAAAAATAACCTTATAAAATTATATTATGTTATATTAAACTAGTCAACTTTTTTGTTGTTCTCTTTACAATTATTATTTTTTGCTCTTGATATATTGTAGTTTACGTTGTAATATTACTACTGAAAAAATCACATAGATAAAACGGGAGGTTTTTATGGATTATAAAATTATTACTAATAATAATAAAGTTTTTAATTTTTTTAAAGAGACAGACAGTGTAGTCTATTTGGAAGGATATAGTATTGAAAAAGTTTTACATTTTATTGAACAAAAATGTTTAGAGGGGCATAGGTTATTAAGTGATCCTATTTTATATAATTTAGAAAATTTAGATAATCCTTTTAAATCCATTTTAATAACGGATAAACAACTTGAAGATAATACTCACTCAATTAAGATAATTGTGGGGGTTTTAGATATTATTAAAAAGGTCAACTTTACACCTAGAGAGATGCAGGATGAAATTTCTTTAGAAGAATTTAGATTTGTGGATTTAAATTTAATTAGAGATAGTATAGCAAAAATTAATTTGTTATAAGTAAATTTTTATGGACAGAATAGATTCCTGTCCATTTTTTATTTTTTTATATAATTTTAAACTTTGTTATTGTATAATAAAATAAAACATATTTGGAGGAAGGGTGTTATGGAGCTAATCATTTTAACTGGACTTAGTGGCTCTGGAAAGTCTACTGGTTTAAAAACTTTGGAAGATTTAGGTTTTTTTACAATGGACAATATTCCATTTAGATTTGCAGGTATAATTTTAAAAGATTTGAAAAATTCTATCAAAGATAAAAGTGTGAAACGAATTGCTTTAGGGTTAGATATTCGAACAATTATCAATGAAAATGATTTTAATACTTTTTTTAACGAAATTGATAACTTAAATATTGATTATAAAATAATTTTTTTAGAGGCGTCAACACAGTCTATTTTAAACAGATATAATTTGACTCGAAGGAAACATCCTTTAACGAAAGAGACTTTACTGCAAAGTATAGAAGACGAAATTTATCTTATGGAAGATATTAAAGATAAAGCTAACTTGATTATAGACACTAGTTTTTTGAGTGCTAAGGAGTTGTCTAGAAAAATCGAGGGAGCTGTAACGTCTTTTTCCAAAAATATTCTTTTAAATATTCATTTGCAATCTTTCGGTTTTAAACACGGTGTTCCTATTGATGCGGATATGATTTTTGATGTTAGAACTCTTCCAAATCCTTATTATTTAGAGGAACTAAGAGAAAAAACTGGTTTGAATGAGGAAGTTTATGAATATGTTATGAGCTTTGAAAATTCTAGAGTTCTATACTGTAAAATTTTAGATTTAATAACTTTTTTAATTCCAGGTTATATAAAAGATGAAAAAAGACACTTGACGATAGGAATAGGGTGTAGTGGCGGAAAACATAGGTCAGTTTCATTTGTTAGAAAACTCGAGAATGATTTAAAAAATTTGAATGAAGTTAATGTCTTTTCTATTCATAGAGAAAATGAGAGAGGAAATTGGTAAAATAATATGATAACGATTTTTAATAAAGAGGTTCCAGATAATCCTGGAGTTTATTTAATGAAAAATAGTTCTAAAGTTATATATGTGGGAAAGGCTAAGAATTTATCTAAAAGAGTCTCCTCTTATTTTAATAGAGAGCATCAAGATGAAAAAACGAGGGAACTTGTTAAGAACATTGATGATTTAGATTTTATAATTTGTAATACAGAGATAGATGCCCTAATTTTAGAAAATAATTTAATAAAAAAATATTCTCCGAAGTATAATATTAGCTTAAAAGACGAGAAAACTTATCCGTATCTTTTAATTACACGCGAACATTTTCCAAAGATATCAATTGTTAGAACAACTAAAAAATTAAATCCTAATTTAGGGGATTACTTTGGTCCATATCCCCATGGTGCTTGGAACTTAAAAAAAACTCTTTCAAAATTCTATCAAATCAGAGACTGCAATAGAGATATGGAAAAAACTTATCCAAAACCTTGTTTAAAGTTTTATATGAAACTTTGTAGTGGTCCATGTATTAATAAATCTATTATTTCTCAATATCAAGATAATATAAAAGATATAAAAGAGATTTTAAAGGGAAACACCAAAGTAATACTGGAAAAGCTCCACAATCAGATGTCTGTCGCTGCAGAAAATATGGAATTTGAAAAAGCTATTTTCCTTAGAGAGCAAAAAAAGGAGATTGAAACGAATATTCAAACTCAGATAAGTGATGCGAATAATGCTATTGATGAAGATGTATTTATATTTAATTTAGAGGATAGTAAAATTTTTTTATGTATTTTAAATATTCGAGATGGTAAAATTTTAGGAAAAAATTTCCATGTTATCAATTTAGAAGAAAAATTTTATGACGATATTTTAGAAGAAACTCTTATGGCTTATTATTCTAAATTTCCTATTCCTAAAAATATTATTTTTCAAGAAAACTTAGAGATGTATCAGGATAAAATTAATAACCTATTTCAAAGTATTTTTAATAAAAAGTTGTTGTTGTTTTTCCCTAAAATTAAATCCAGAAGAAAAGAGCTGTTAGATATGGGTCTACTCAATTTAAAAAAAGACATGGATAATTTTTATAATAAAAAATCCATTGTTGAAAAAGGATTAAATGATCTCTATATAAAACTGAAACTAAAAAGATTTCCATTTAAAATTGAGTGTTTTGATATTTCTAATATCCAAGGAAAAGATGCTGTTGCATCAATGAGTGTCTCAGTGGAAGGTAGGAAAGCTAAGAAATTTTATAGAAAATTTAAAATTACAACTAAGGATACTCCAGATGATTTTCAAATGATGAGGGAAGTCATAGAGAGAAGATATAGCAAACTTCCTACTGAGGAGTTTCCAGATATTATATTGATTGATGGTGGACTTGGACAGATCAATGCAGTCGGTAAAATTTTAGAAGGGATTGGAAAAGGTGGAATTTCAGAACTTTTAAGCATTGCAAAAAAAGAAGAGGAAATTTATAAATATACAGAAAATATACCATATATATTCTCTAAAAGTGATGAAGCTTTAAAAATTTTGCAAAGAGTTAGGGATGAAGCTCATAGATTTGGTGTCACTTACCATAGAATACTTAGAAACAAAAGGGTTATTTCTAGTGAATTAGATAGTATTCCGGGGATTGGTCCGAAGAGAAAAGAACTTCTCTTAAAAACTTTTGGTTCTGTTAAACAAATAAAAAATGCTACTTTAGGTGAGCTTGAAGAGATAGTCCCAAGACACCTAGCCTTAAAAATAAAGGAGATGATTTAATATTATGAAAAAAATTATTTTACTTTTTTCTTTAATAACTCTTGTGGGATGTTCTCAGTTCTCCAGTAGAAAAGATCAAAGCCAAAATATCGTATTTCAAAACTCAATACCTCAAGGAAAATATGGTTTCACAATTGTTTCTCTAAATTATCCTCAAAACTATAATGAAAAAATATTATTTTTCAAACAATTAAATTCAAATTTGGAAGACTTAAATGATATTCAAATCAATGGACTGAATATTCTTGTTTCAAATGAGATGAATCAAGATTTCGTATCGATCTTAAATACTGGATGGTTCGATAAGGAAATTATTGGAATGAAAGTAGTTGAAGATCTTACAAGAGAAGACATCGATTACTTAAATACTTTAGCTATTACTACACCCGAAAATGCGGGAAACTTACAGAAACTTTTAAATAGACAGTACTACCTATTACTACAACTTACCGACAGTGAAAATATGTATAATTCAGAGTATTTGTATACTGAACTTGATAAAAGCATTCTAATGGAAACTGTACTATTAAATAGAAAATCTTTAATTGAGAATTTAAGTAGAATTAAAAAGAACTTTATATATTTTGCAACTGATGAGAGACCAAATGTTCCGTTATATTCACCGACTACTGATCTAAATTTAAATAAATTTTCTAGTAATCCTGTTATTTTTGAAAAATCATCTACAGAGTCTGGGTTTAAAGTTTTTTCTAATAATTTAATTCTTTATGTTGGAAATGGGAAAAAATTAAATTCAACTGAAGACTATGAATTGACTGCAAAGATTGTAACTCCAATATCCTTAGATGAGTTAAAAGATATCTCTAGAAATTCGATGGGAGTTTCTAAAATTTTAAAATGGAAAAGAAAAGAATGGCAAAAGAATATAACGGATGAAACTTTAGAAAAAAAATTTTCCACATGGGAGGGTAACTAATTGATTATATACTCTTCTTTTATTATTTTATTTTTTATATTTTTTTTGATTTTGAAGAAACAAGAGAAAAAAAACTTTGAAGAAACGAGTAAAATTCTTAAAAGTTTTGTCAGTAAAGAATTTTTAAATGATATATCTGAAGATTTAAAAAATGACTATGAAAGAGCGACGGGAGCTATTATAAAACAAGACTTGGAATTAGATAATTCTATTGAAGAACTTAGAGAATATAAAAAAGAACTCGAAGTTACTTATGAATCCCTTCTGACTAAATCAAAACAATTAGAATACAGTAATCAAGTTTTGGAGCAAAGAGTTGCTAGTTTATCTAATATTAACTCTCTTTCAAGAACTGTTTTGTCTATAATGGAGTTAGATAAGATAATCTCCACTATTCTTGATGCTTATTTTGTTTTAACTGGAGCTAAAAGAATCTCACTCTATTTATGGGAGGATGGCAAATTAATCAATAAAAGAATAAAGGGGGAGATACACTTTAGGGGGGAATTAAGTTACCCTGAAGAAATTTTATCTCAATTTACTCGGAAAGATTATAAGAAAATTTATAATGAAATGTTAAAAGGTTTTTCTATTACACCAGATGAAAAAATAATTGCTTCTCCACTTACAGTAAAAGGAAAGGAGCTTGGAGTTATTTTTATAATCGAAGATAAATCAAAACTTATCAAAAGTGATGAGGAAACCATTTCAGCTTTAACTATCCAAGTTGCCATTGCCATTAATAACGCACAAATATATTCCGATTTGGTTATTAAGGAGAGAATGTCTCAAGAACTTGAGGTGGCATCAAGAATACAAAAAAGAATTATTCCAAAAAAGATAAAAAAAGTTTTAGGGCTTGATGTAGCAACTTTTTTTGAACCTGCTAAAGAGATAGGGGGAGACTATTATGATTATTCGCTTTTAGATGATAATACTTTTAGTATTACTATAGCGGATGTCAGTGGAAAAGGTGTTCCAGCAGCCTTTCTTATGGCTTTGGGGAGGTCTGTTTTAAAAACTTTGGAACTCCAAGGAGAGCAACCATGTTGTAATGTTAGAAAACTTAATAAGCTTATTTATCCAGATATAACGGAGGATATGTTTATAACAATGATGCATAGTAAATATGATTATAGTACCAAAATTATTACGTATTCAAATGCAGGACACAATCCTTTAGTTATGTATAATAGTTTTACGAAAGAGATTGAAACACATTCTGTAAAAGGGGTAGCAATTGGATTTTTAGATGACTACAGTTATAAGCAGGGAAAGATTCAATTGAATGTTGGCGATATTGTTATCTATTATACTGATGGAATCACTGAGGCTGAAAATAAAGACAAAGAACTTTTTGGAATAGAAAGACTAAAAAATATTTTGCTTGAAAGCTCTCATCTTTCTTCAAAAGATATAAAGCAAAATTTGCTATCTGAAATTAATAAATTTCAAAATGGTTGTGAACAAAATGACGATATAACATTTGTTATAATCAAAAGAGAAGAGTAATAAAGAGTATGAAAAAATTTAAAATATATGGATATTATTGATTGACTAGTATTAATCTTGTTGTAAACTTATAAAAAATAAAAATTGACAACTTTTTAGATTTAGTATATAATCTCTCCTAGAGCAAAAAAAGGAGGATGAAGTATGGTTTTTAAAAATGGCACGAAAATTAAGAAAAAAAAGAAAAACTGTTTGTCATTTTTAAATTTATTTATTTCATTTATTAATAATTTATTTATATTTTTTAATTTTTTAGTTTTTAATTTTAATATTTATATAGACAAGGAATATGATTTTCATATTCCTTTTTTTATGCAAAAAATTTAGGAGGTTTAGATGAAGGGGAAGTTAATTCTTGAAAACGGAATGAGTTTTGATGGGAAAATTTTTGGAGAATTAGGTGAAAGCGTTGGAGAGCTTGTGTTTAATACAGGAATGACAGGGTACCAAGAGTTACTTACTGATCCATCATATTATGGTCAAATTGTTGTTATGACTTATCCAATGGTTGGAAACTATGGAATAAACTTAGAGGATATGGAATCTAATGGCGTAAAGTTAAAAGGATTTATTATTAAAGAGGACGCAAAGCTTCCAAATAACTTTAGATGTGAAATGACATTAGATGGATTTTTAAGACAATACAATGTAGTTGGTTTTAAAGGTGTGGATACGAGACATCTAACTAAAATAATAAGAGAACAAGGAGCAATGAAAGCTCTGATAACTTCAAAAGATTTAACTCAAAAAGAAATAGATGAGCATTTTGCAAAATTTAATAATAGTGATGCTGTAGAAAAAGTGAGTACAAAAGAGATATACGAGATTCCGGGAACAGGAAAAAGAATAGGGGTTATAGATTTTGGTGTTAAAAGAAATATTTTAAGATCATTTGAAAAAAGAGGAGTTCATCAAATTGTATTTCCTTGGAATGTGACAGCAGAAGAGTTACTATCTCATGATTTAGATGCTGTGTTTTTATCAAATGGACCGGGAGATCCTGCTGAACTAACTGGAGTTATAGATGAAATAAAAAAATTAGTTGGAAAACTGCCTATTGTTGGAATATGTTTAGGGCATCAGTTGCTAGCTTGGGCTTTGGGTGGAACAACAACAAAGCTGAAGTATGGACATAGAGGATGTAACCATCCAGTTAAAGATTTAGAAAAAAATAGAATATTTATAACATCACAAAATCATGGTTATGTTGTAGATAAAGTGCCTGAATCAATGAAAGTGACACACATTAATTTAAACGATAACTCCATTGAAGGAATGAGAAGTGAAGAGCATAAAATTTTATGTGTACAGTATCACCCAGAAGCGTGGCCAGGGCCAGCTGATTCAGAATATCTATTTGATGATTTTTTAAAAGTAATAGAGGGATAATTTTTGAGGACATTTAAGGAGAGTTTGTAGGAGGCGTATAATGTTAGATAAATCAATAAAAAAGACACTGGTGATAGGATCGGGACCAATCATAATAGGACAAGCGGCAGAGTTTGATTATTCAGGAACTCAAGCGTGTGAGACACTAAAAAAAGAGGGGATAGAAGTTATATTAATAAATTCTAACCCAGCAACAATAATGACAGATAAAGCAGTAGCAGATAAAATATACATAGAGCCAATCACAGCAGAGTTTGTGGAAAAAGTAATTGCAAAAGAGAGACCAGATTCTATTTTAGCTGGAATGGGTGGGCAAACAGCACTAAACATGGCAGTTGAATTAAATGATAAAGGAATACTTGAGAAATACAATGTAAGAGTTATAGGAACGTCTATTGAATCTATAAAAAGAGGAGAAGATAGAGAGTTATTTAGAGAGGCTATGAATAAAATTGGAGAGCCTACAATAGAGAGTAAAATAGTTGAGACTTTAGAAGATGGATTTAAAGTTGCAAAAGAGATTGGATATCCAGTTGTTGTGAGACCAGCTTATACGTTGGGGGGAACAGGAGGGGGAATTGCAGATAATCCTCAAGAGTTAGAAGATATTTTATTAAAAGGATTGAAATTATCAAGAGTCGGACAAGTGTTGATTGAAAAATCAATCTTAGGATGGAAAGAGGTTGAATACGAGGTAATTAGAGATAAAGATGGAAACTGTATAACTGTTTGTAACATGGAAAATATAGATCCAGTTGGTATCCATACGGGAGACTCCATAGTTGTTGCACCATCTCAAACTCTTTCAGATAGAGAGTATCAAATGCTAAGAACATCAGCATTGAAAATAATAAATGAGATTGGAGTGGTTGGAGGTTGTAACGTTCAGTTTGCTCTTCATCCAAAATCATTTGAATATGCAATTATTGAGATAAATCCAAGAGTTTCTAGATCCTCTGCATTAGCTTCAAAAGCTACGGGATATCCAATAGCAAGAGTTGCAACAAGATTGTCTTTAGGATATACACTAGATGAAGTTGTAAATGAAGTAACTGGAAAAACTTTTGCATGTTTTGAACCAGCATTAGACTATATAGTTGTAAAAATTCCAAAATGGCCATTTGATAAATTTAAAAAAGCAAATAAAAGATTAGGCACAAAGATGATGGCAACTGGAGAGGTTATGGCTATTGGAAATAACTTTGAAGCTGCATTTTTAAAGGGATTGAGATCACTAGAGATTGGAAGGTACAATTTAGAGCATCCTGTGGTGAAAAAAATGACAATGGAAGAGTTAAAGGAAATTGTCGTAAGACCTGATGATGAGAGAATATTTGTTGTTGCTGAGATGTTAAGAAGAGGATATGTAAAAGAGAAATTACAGAAGTTAACTGGAATAGATAAGTTTTTTATGGAGAAATTGGAATGGCTCGTAAAACAAGAGGAGCTAATGAAAAAGATGGAACTTAAAGATTTAGATGAAAAATTCTTAAAAAATGCCAAGAAAAAAGGGTTTTCAGATAAAGGAATAGCTCAATTATTGAATGTGACAGAGCAAGACATTGCTAGAAAAAGAAGAAACTATGGTATTAAACCAGTTTATAAAATGGTTGATACGTGTGCAGGAGAGTTTGCTGCAGATTCATCATATTTTTATTCAACATATGATCAGTTTGATGAAGTGGATGTAACAGATAAAAAGAAAGTTATAGTAATAGGGTCTGGTCCAATAAGAATAGGGCAAGGAATCGAATTTGACTATTGTACAGTTCATTCAATAAAAACTTTAAGAAATATGGGAATAGAAAGCATTATTATAAATAATAATCCAGAAACAGTATCTACAGACTTCTCAACTGCGGATAGACTTTACTTTGAGCCATTGGTGACAGAGGATGTTATGAATATTATTGACAAAGAGAAACCAGCTGGTGTTATTATTCAATTTGGAGGACAAACAGCTATAAAATTAGCTAATGATCTAAGAGATAGAGGTGTTACAATCCTTGGAACTTCAGCTGAGATGGTTGATGCTGCAGAAGATAGAGAAAAGTTTGAAGATATAATGGAAAAGTTGGATATAAAAAGACCAAAAGGTAGAGCAGTGTGGGATATTGAAGCTGGAAAGAAAATAGCTACAGAAGTACAGTACCCTGTTTTGGTGAGACCTTCATATGTATTAGGTGGTCAAGGGATGGAGATTTGTCATGACGAGTATAACCTTGTTAACTATTTAAAAGCTTCTTTTGAAAGAGATCCTGAAAATCCAGTTTTAATAGATAAATATTTAAATGGAATTGAAGTGGAAGTAGATGCAATATGTGACGGTGAAGATATTTTAATACCTGGAGTTATGGAGCACTTGGAAAGAGCGGGAATACACTCTGGAGACTCAATAACAATATACCCTCCACAAAACTTATACGAGGGAACAGAAAAGAAAATTGAAGAGATTACAAGGAAAATAGCAAAAGAATTAAAAATAAAGGGTATGATGAATATTCAGTTTATCGCGTATGAAAATGAATTGTATGTAATTGAGGTAAATCCTAGGTCATCAAGAACAGTCCCTTATATAGCAAAAATATCTGGAGTTCCAGTGATTGATATAGCAACAAAAGTTATAATGGGAGAAAAACTTAAAAACCTAGGATTTGGAACAGGTATTTATAAAAAGCCATCTGTAGTTGCAGTTAAAGTTCCGGTATTCTCAACAGAGAAATTATCAGGAGTTGAAGTTTCATTGGGACCTGAGATGAAATCTACAGGAGAAGTTTTAGGAGTTGGACATACAGCAGATGAAGCTATATTTAAAGGTCTTTTAGGTGGTGGAAGAGTTCAGAATGTAAGAAACAGAAAGGTACTTCTAACAATAAGAGATAAGGATAAAGATGAATTTTTACCAGTGGCAAAATCATTAAAAAATTTAGGGTGTCAACTGTTTGCAACAGAAGGGACTCAAAGGTACTTAGCAGAGAAGGGAATTGAGGCAGTAGCTGTAAGAAAGATAAATGAAGAGTCGCCAAATATTTTAGATCTATTAAAAAATAGAGAGGTAGATTTGTTAGTGAATACTCCAACTAAGGCAAATGATGCTCAAAGAGATGGTTTTAAAATAAGAAGAACGGCTATTGAGTATGGAGTAGAGGTACTAACTTCGATAGATACTCTGAATGCTATAATAAAAGTTCAAGAATTGAATGTTGACAAGATGGATTTAGATATATTTGACATTGGACAAATATAAAAAAGTTGACAATTCTAGAAAAAAAGTATAGACTCATATCAAGCAATATGAAAATAAAGATATACTCAAAGGGAGTAGTCAAAAGTATGGTATCAACATCTCGATTTGAAAGAATCTGGTACTATACACCTAAAAAAGGTGACAAGACTTTTAGTGTAGGGTTTAACCTATACTGAAAGTCTTTTTTTTTGAAAAATGAAAATGTGTATTAAGTCAGTAAATAGTTAAAAGTATAAAAGTATATGGAGGGAAATTTATGAAGGATTTTTATTTGAGAAGTAAAGATGAACTATTTGGATATTTTGATACTTCTGAACAGGGGTTAGGAGAAAAAGAATTGGAAAATTTAAGGGAGAAGTATGGGGAAAATATCTTGAATGCTAAAGAGAAAAAAAGTGCACTAGTAATTTTTTTAGAGCAATTTAAGGATTTTTTAGTAATAATTTTGTTAGTTGCGGCGGCAATTTCGTTTATTTCTGGGAATAGAGAGAGTACGATAGTTATCTTAGCAGTTATAGTAATGAATGCTATTTTAGGAACTGTTCAACACTTGAAGGCAGAAAAATCCTTAGAGAGTCTGAAGAAAATGTCTTCTCCGAAGGCTAAAGTTATAAGAGATGGAGAAAAACGAGAGATAGACTCATCAGAGCTACTTCCGGGGGATATAGTATTGCTAGAGGCAGGAGATATTGTTCCTAGTGACGGGAGAGTTTTAGAAACACACTCTTTGATGGTCAATGAAAGTTCATTAACAGGTGAATCCGATAATGTTGAAAAAGTGTGCCAAGCTATTGATATATCAGGTTTAACCATAGCAGATCAAAAAAATATGGTTTTCTCAGGAAGTTTAGTGACTTACGGAAGAGCAAAAGTTTTAGTGACAGCGATAGGAATGAAAACAGAATTAGGAAAGATTGCATCCCTACTAGATGAAACTAAAGAAACAATGACACCGCTTCAAAAATCATTGGAAAGATTTGGAAAAAAATTATCGATAGCAATAATAATTTTATGTATTGTTGTATTTTTTATGAGTGTAGCTAGAGGGGTAAATATATTGGAGTCATTGATGTTTGCTGTAGCTTTAGCAGTAGCTGCCATTCCAGAGGCCTTGGGATCCATAGTAACAATTGTTTTAGCGATTGGAACTCAAAAGATGGCAAAAGAACACGCTATTATAAAGAAACTTCATTCAGTAGAGTCATTGGGGTGTATTTCTGTGATTTGTTCTGATAAAACAGGAACATTGACACAAAATAAAATGACAGTTAGACAACTTTATGTTGGGGATGAAGTGATTGAAACTGGAGAGATTGATTTGAATTCAAAAGTGGAAACTGAACTTTTAAGAAGTGCTATTTTGTGTAGTGATGCAGTAAATAATAATGGACAAGAGATTGGAGATCCAACTGAGGTAGCACTAGTAAATATAGGTCATAAATATAATTTGAAGGAAGTTGAAATTAGGAATAAATATCCTAGATTGAAGGAATTGCCATTTGATTCAGATAGAAAAATGATGAGTACTTTAAATGAGATTGAAGGGAAAAATTATTTAATAACTAAGGGAGCACCAGATATTATTGTAGAAAAAGCCAAGTATATTTTAAGAAAAAATGGAAATATTGAAGAGATATTAAAGACAGATATAGAAAATATTAAAAAGACAAATATAAGTTTTGCAGAACATGGATTGAGAGTTTTAGCTTTTGCAATGAAAGGGATGAATGAGGTAAGAGAATTAGAGTTTTCAGATGAAAGTAATTTTATATTTATAGGATTAATTAGTATGATTGATCCACCTAGAGAGGAGTCAAAGGAGGCTGTAAAAAGTTGTGTAAGAGCGGGAATAAAACCTGTTATGATAACAGGAGATTATAAAGTTACAGCTAAAGCTATTGCAAGAGAGATAGGGATATATAAAGATGGTGATGAAACATTAAATGGTGTTGAAGTTGAAAAAATGAATGATGAAGAACTTATGAAACACGTTGAAAGAGTATCAGTTTATGCTAGAGTATCGCCGGAACATAAGATTAGAATTGTCTCAGCGTGGCAAAAATTGGGTAAAATTTGTGCTATGACAGGAGATGGAGTGAATGATGCACCAGCTCTAAAAAAAGCAGATGTAGGGATAGCTATGGGGATAACAGGAACAGAAGTTTCAAAAGATGCAGCCTCTATGATATTAACTGATGATAATTTTTCTACAATAATAAAATCGGTTGTAACGGGAAGAAATTTGTATGCAAATATAAAAAATTCTATAAGATTTTTATTATCAGGAAATACGGCAGGTATTTTGGCAGTATTTTATGCCTCATTGGTAGGATTGCCTGCGATATTTGCCCCAGTTCACCTGTTGTTTATAAACTTATTAACGGATAGTTTACCAGCGATTGCTATAGGAATGGAACCTTCACATGGAGATGTGCTTGATGAAAAACCAAGAGAAGCCAATGCGCCGTTATTAGATAAAAAATTGTCTGGAAGAATTTTAATGGAGGGGATATTGATTGCAACCGTAACAATGATAGCATTTTATTTAGGATATACGAAGGAAAATATTGGTTTGGGGAGTACTATGGCGTTTTCAACACTATGTTTAGGAAGGTTGTTTCATGGATTTAATTGTAGAGGAAATGGTTCTGTGATAAGACTGGGGATAACAAGTAATATGTTTAGTATATATGCGTTTTTAATGGGAGCCATATTACTGTATATAGTTCTATTGATTCCATCATTTCATGAAATGTTTGCAATATCAGATTTAAGTATTATGAACTTTGGAGAAATAACAGTATTGGCATTTATACCAACATTGATAATTCAAGTATCAAAATATATAAAATATGGTGGATAAAAAAACACCCTTTTAATAAGGGTGTTAAAATTCAAATGGTGCCTAGAAAAGGATTCGAACCTTCGACCGCTCGGGTATGAACCGAGTGCTCTAGCCAACTGAGCTATCTAGGCAAATGGTGGAGATAAGCGGAGTCGAACCGCTGACCTACGCAGTGCAAGTGCGTCGCTCTCCCAACTGAGCTATATCCCCAATGGTACCCCGTAGGGGAATCGAACCCCTGTTTATAGAGTGAAAATCTATTGTCCTTACCACTGAACGAACGGGGCAGGTGTACCAATTATTTTGTTGGAGCGGGAGACGAGGGTCGAACTCGCGACATTCAGCTTGGAAGGCTGACGCTCTACCAACTGAGCTACTCCCGCAATCACAAAAGTATAGTATCATAATCTAAAAAAAATGTCAATGCAATTTTTTAAAAAATAAAAAGCCAATGGTTTTGGCTTTTTATTTGAAATATATGGTTTAAATTTCTTTTATAATAAAGTTGACACATTTATTGTAGATTTCATCACTGACAGTAGCAACGATTAGTGTTCCATCAGCCTCATAAGATTCACTTTCGATAACAGCATTTCTATGTAGATAGGCATTGACAGAGCTATCTGAATATGGAATTAAAAGTTCTACTTTTTTCATAGTTCTAGGCAGAGAAGTTGTGATTTTATCCATCAGTAAATCAATATTGATCTCATTTTTAGCACTGATTTCGACAATATCCATATAGTTATACAATTCTTTTAATCTCCTGATTTGTTCTTCAGTAGCTATATCACATTTATTTAGAGCAAGTATAGTTGGTTTATCAATTGCTCCTAATTCTGTTAAAACATTTTCAACAGATTTAATTTGTTGAACAACAGTATCACTTGAAGCATCAACTAGGTGGACAAGTAAATCAGAAAAAATAACTTCTTCCAGTGTAGATTTAAAAGCCTCAATTAAATCATGAGGAAGTTTTCTAACAAAACCTACAGTGTCAGTTAAAGCAGTGATTCTTTTGTCCGGAAGAATCATAGTTCTAGTAGTTGCATCTAAAGTGGCAAAAAGCATATTTTCGGCAAACACAGCTTCCTTTTTTACTGTATTGTCACTTGGATACATTTCTACAAGGAGATTTCTAAGGGTTGATTTTCCGACATTGGTATATCCAACCAGAGAGACTCTAGGTATACCTGATCCCTCTCTTTTAGTTCTTTGAAGAGCTCGTATCTTTTTGATTTTTTCCAACTCTTGCTTAAGAGCAAAAATTTCATCTTTGATTCTTCGTCTATCAATTTCCAGTTTTTTTTCTCCGGGACCTTTGGTACCGATACCTCCTCCTGTCCTAGACATAATACTTCCTAGACCAATAAGTCTTTGACTTCTATATTTAAGTTGAGCCAATTCGACTTGTATTTTAGCTTCTCTAGTCCTTGCTCTTCTAGCAAAAATTTCAAGGATAAGTATTGTTCTATCAATAACCTTACAACCTGTAACGGCCTCTAAATTTTTGATTTGAACCCCACTTAACTCCTCGTCAAAAATTATTAAATTAGCATTTTTAATTTGTCTTAACAGAGCTAACTCTCTGACTTTACCGCTACCGATATAGAAAATATTATCAATTTTTTTTATTTTTTGAAAAATTCGACCAGCAACACTAACGTCGCAAGCTCTAGCTAATTCCTCTAGTTCATCTAAACTTTCCTCAGAGTCGACACCAACAACAATAGCATATTCACTATCATCCTCAACAACATCACTTTTTCTGAGGTCGGATTCAATTTCTAAAACTTTGTCCAAATAATCTATTGGCATAATTTTATCTAGAGATAAATTCTCAATCTCTTCGTAAGTAAGTTCTTGATTTTCTATTTTACAATATCCTATATTTATTCCCGTTATCTCTGTTTCTCCAACACCGATAGCTAATATAGCATCCAATTTTAATTTTAATAGAGCTGAAATATCAATCATAGAAAGTTTAGAATATCCATTGGGATGAGTATGAATAACCTTAACTCCACTCAATTTCTTACTAGAGATTGCTAAAATAGGGAGTTCAACACTGTTACTGTCTCCAATAGCAACCTCCAATACTTTTCCTTTTCTATCAATTGAAACACTAATTTCACGATTTATCATCCTAGTTATATCAGCCATAAGTGCAACAATTTCAGGGCTAACAAGTTTTCCTTTCTCAACAGTCATACTATAAATAGTGTTTAATTCTGCTAAAATAGAATCTCTAACTCCTTCAACATTACCTTTTATCATATTTCACATCCTTGATTTTAATATAATTAAATTTTCACACTAATTTTACTACATATATATGAAAAATACAAATTTAATGGCATTTATGCAAAAAACAGTTGCAAATCTGGTGAAAATGTAGTATTAATTATGTTATTGATTACTTTATAAACAAGGTTAAGAATTGGGAGGAAAAAATGAGAAAAATAGGTCTTTTACCAAAACTGATTTTAGCAATTATAATTGGTATTGGAGTAGGTATGTTAGGTATGGAGGTACCAATAAGGTCATTAGCTACATTTAATGGTATTTTTGGAAACTTTTTAAAATTTTCAATACCACTTATCATAGTTGGATTTGTGGCACCGGGAATTGGTGAATTAGGAACTGGAGCGGGTAAACTATTGGGAATTACAACAGGAATAGCGTACATATCGACAGTTTTAGCTGGCTCATTTACATATTTTGTAAATACAGGAGTATTTAAGATGCTTTTAAAAACAGGTTCAATGTTAGAAACAGCGGATAATCCAGAGCACGCGTTGTTATCAGGGTATTTAACAATAAATATGCCACCGATAATGGATGTAATGACAGCACTGTTAATAGCTTTTATTATCGGAATAGGAATTGCAATCGTAAAAGGGAATGCAATGAGAAACGTAATGAATGAGTTTCAAAAAGTTGTAGAAGCAATTATTAAAAGTATAATTATTCCATTTTTACCATTGCACATAGCTGGAATATTTGCAAATATGACTTATGCTGGGCAAGTTGCAACAATATTGACAGTATTCTCTAAAGTGTTTGGTGTAATTATTTTACTACATCTGACAGTTTTATTAATACTTTACTTTATTGCTGGAGGAATGGCAGGAGCAAACCCAATTAAACTATTAAAGACTATGTTACCGGCATATTTTACTGCTATTGGAACACAGTCCTCAGCTGCTACTATACCTGTAACACTGAATCAAACTAAAGAAAATGGTGTAAATATGGGGATTGCAGAGTTTGTTGTGCCTCTTTGTGCAACAATACATCTTTCAGGGAGTACAATAACTTTGGTAAGTTGTGCTATGGCAATAATGATGCTAAATGGAATGACTATCGCTTTTGGAACAATGTTTGGATTTATATTGATGCTTGGAGTTACAATGGTTGCTGCACCGGGAGTTCCTGGAGGAGCAGTTATGGCCGCATTGGGAATTATTGAAACAATGCTAGGATTCCCACCAACATTGACATCTATAATGATAGCTCTTTATTTGGCACAAGATAGTTTTGGAACCGCTTGTAATGTAACTGGAGATGGAGCGATAGCTATTATTGTAAATAAAATTGCAGGATTCAAACTTGAGAAAAACTCAAAAGAAATTTTCGATAATATTTAGTATCTAAAAAAGAAATTTTCAGTAAAAGTATGAGTTAGAAGGGGTGTTGAAAAAAACACCTCTTTTTTATATTATAAAAATTTTTTTGTATGTAAAAAACGTGTAAATTTTAAGTTAAAAAATGGTTTTTTATTTTACATTTATTAAAATACGTGTTAGAATTTATCAGATTGACTATTTAAGCAAAAAATTAAAATAAAAAAGTAGAAGTTTAGGAGGAAAAATGTACTTAGATATCTTTTTTAAGGTTCTAGGAGGACTGGGTCTGTTTTTATATGGAATGGAGAACATGTCTAAAGGAATGCAAAAAATGGCAGGAGAGAGATTGAAAAAAATTCTTGCTATGCTGACAACAAACCGTTTTATGGCAATAGGAATGGGAGTATTTGTAACAGCACTAGTTCAATCTTCATCTGTAAGTACTGTAATGACGATAGGTTTTGTTAACGCGTCGCTATTGACTTTAAAACAAGCACTAGGGGTAATACTAGGAGCAAATATAGGAACGACAATAACTGGATGGATACTAGTTTTGAAAATAGGAATATACGGGCTTCCAATGGCTGGAGCAGCAGCAATTTCAACAATGTTCTTTACAAGCGAAAAGGCAAGGACAAGAGCAATGGCAATTATGGGATTGGGGCTTATATTCTTTGGATTAGAATTGATGAGTGATGGTCTAAAACCACTGAGATCACTGCCAGAGTTCGTCTCTCTTTTTCACGCATTTACAGCAAATACATATTTTGGAGTATTAAAAGCAGCAGCAGTTGGTGCTTTACTTACAGCAGTTGTACAATCCTCTTCCGCAACATTGGGAATTACAATAACGTTAGCTGTACAGGGACTAATTGACTATCCAACTGCGGTAGCACTAGTTTTAGGAGAGAACGTAGGAACAACAATAACAGCTTTATTAGCATCATTAAATGCCACAGCAAATGCGAAAAGAGCAGCCTATGCACATACAATAATTAATATTGTGGGAGTTTTATGGGCGACAACAATATTTAGATTTTACTTAGGATTCTTAGAACATATTTTAGATCCTGATAATAATTTGACAGCAGCTATCGCGACAGCTCACACAATGTTTAATATTCTTAACGTGTGTTTATTTATACCATTTATAGGATATTTAGCTGACTTTTTATGTAAAGTTGTAAAGTCAGATTCTCCAATTGCAAAGGAGAGAGTAACACATTTGGATATTTTGATGGCGGATACACCATCAGTAGTAGTTGAACAGACACAAAAAGAGATTTTAATTATGGGAACTCATATAAAAGATATATTTACCAAACTGGACAATGTTCTTGCGGGAAGAGAGAAGATAGATAATCAAGTTGGAAAAATAGAGAAGCTAGAAGACACATTAGATTTATTCCAAAAAGAGATATCGGATGTAAATTTCCATATTTTAAGTAAAACGTTGGATTATACAAATGCTGAAGATACTAGAGAAAATCTGCAAACTTGTGATGAATATGAAACTGTGAGTGACTACTTGCTGAGAATTGCAAAGACAATGAAAAAAATGCAGGACAATGGAATTGAGTTGAGCGAATATAAGAGAGCCACGTTGAATGAATTACACAATAATGTTGAAGAGTTGTTTGATGATATAAATAGAGCTTATGAACTAAGAGATAGAGATTTATTTATGGCGACAATAAAAAAATGTAATTTTATAAAGGAAGAATATAAAAGAGCAAGAGCGGAACACTTAGAACACGTTTCAGAAAATATAATGCCAGCTATGCTAAGTACAGGATATATGGATATCTTAAACAACTATAGAAGGATAAAAGATCATCTGTACAATATAGTTGAAGTTTTTGCAAAAATAAACTAAGATAAGAGAGAGGAGGAATCCTCTCTTTATTATTTTTTAAGAGGAGAAATGTATGAAGACATATTATTTTGATAACTCAGCAACAAGTTCGCCGAAACCAGAAAGAGTTTTAAGGGCTTTAGATTTAAGTGTAAGAGAGTACAATGCAAACCCAGGAAGAGCAGGGCATAGAAAAGCTGTAGAGACTGGAAGAAAAATCTATGAAGTGAGAGAGAAAATAGCACAATTTTTTAATGTAAAAAACAGTTTAAATATAGCATTTACAGCGAATGCAACAGAAGCTTTAAACTTTGCAATAAAGGGAGGAATTCCTGAAAAATCACACGTGATAACAACTAATTTTGAACATAACTCTGTTTTAAGACCGCTATTTTATATGCGAGATGAGAAAGAGGTAAAATTAACTTTTGTTAATACGTATGATGAAATAGAAAAAAATATAACTTCAGAGACAAAAGCTGTTGTAATTAACCATATATCCAATGTGAATGGAACAGTACAAGATATAGATGTCATTGGAAAAATATGTAAAAAATATAGTCTTTTATTTATATTGGACGCTTCTCAAAGTGCAGGATATTCATATATAGATATGGAAAAATATAATATTGATATATTGTGTTTAACAGGACATAAATCACTTTTTGGAATACAGGGAATAGGGGCAATTTGTTTAAAAGATGGAGTGGAAATTAGACCACTTTTAGAAGGAGGAACAGGAAGTTTTTCAAAACTTTTAAGACAACCAAAAGAGATGCCAGAACTTTTGGAGGCAGGAACGTTAAATACTCCGGGAATAATGAGCTTAGGAGCTGGAATAGACTTTATAAATGAAATTGGACTAGATAAAATAAGAGAGCACGAAAATAGATTGAGTGAAAGATTTTTAAGTGGTTTAAAAGATATAGAAAAAATAAAAGTTTATAAAAGTTTAACAAATGAGCAAGGGCCTGTCATAAGTTTAAATATAGATGGAGTTGATAGTGGGGATTTAGCTCAAATTTTAGATGAAGAGTTTGGTATTTTTGTGAGGTCTGGCTTTCACTGTGCACCTCTAGCTCATAAAACTATTGGAACTTATGAACAGGGAGCGGTAAGATTTTCTTTTGGATATTTCAATACATATAAAGAGATTGAGTTTGTACTATCTGTGTTAAAAAATATAGCTTTACAAATTTAAAGAGGTGTGATATACTTTCAAAAGTGTAAAAAAATAAGGAGGATAGAGAGTGAAAAAACTGTTAAGTATTTTTGGATTGAAAAAAGAAAAAAAGAAAAAAACATTATTTTCATTATTTTTATCTTTTAATTTTAATATATGGAATAGAAGTTACATTAATTTGTAATTTCTATTCCTTTTTTTTTAACTAAAATTATTGAGGAGGAAAAATGAGGGATTTTATTTCAATGAAAGATTTTACAAAAGAAGATATTTTAGAGGTTTTAAGAGTAGCAAAAGAGTTAGAGAAAAAAAATGAAAAACTTTTGGAAAACAAAATAGTTGGAAGCTTATTTTTCGAACCTTCAACGAGAACAAGATTGTCATTTACATCAGCAGCTTATAGATTAGGAGCCAAAGTTTTAGGATTTGATTCTCCAGATGCAACCTCTTTAAAAAAAGGTGAATCGTTAAGAGATACAATAAAGATGACAGAAGCATACTCAGATGTAATTGTTATGAGACACAATAGAGATGGAGCAGCTAGATTTGCGGCAGATATAGCAAAAGTACCTGTTATAAATGCTGGAGATGGAACAAACGAACACCCAAGTCAAACTCTTTTAGATTTATATACAATTGAAAAAGAGTTTGGGAGTATAGAGGGAAAGAAGATAGCTTTTGTGGGAGATTTAAAGTATGGAAGAACAGTTCATTCATTGACAAAAGCTTTAGAGATGTTTAAATGCGAATTCTACTTTATAGCACCAGAAGTAATCCAAATACCAGAATATATTATAAGAGAGCTTGAGAAAAAAGAAATAAAATACCATATTTTAAATGACTATAAAGATATTTTAAAAGAGATAGATATACTGTATATGACAAGAATACAAAAAGAAAGATTTGATAGTCAAGAGGATTATGAGAAAGTAGCTGGAGTTTACATCATAGATAAAGAAAGTATTGTAGATAGATGTAAAGAGAACATGATAATTTTACATCCATTGCCTAGGGTAGATGAAATAAAAATAGATTTAGATGAAACAAAGCACGCTAAATATTTTGAGCAAGCAGCAAATGGAGTCCCAACAAGAGAGGCGATTTTTTCAATAGCATTGGGATTAGTAAAAATAGAGAAAAGTAACGTAATAGAAAAAGATATTAAGAAATCAAAAGAGGTTATTTGTAACAATGAAAAGTGTATAACAAAATTTGAGGAAACAGAAAACAAGTATGTTGTAGATAAAGAACAGGAATATTGTTACTACTGTAATAGAGAGATAAAAAAATAAAATATTTTAAGATAGATTTGGGAGGAAAAGATGTTTTTAGAGGACTGTAAGGTATTGGAGAATTGTAAAATTGGAGAAAACTACTACTTGATAAAGGTAAAATCTGAGAAAGCTTCTCAACACTCGAAAGCTGGACAATTTTTTATGTTAAAATTGAAAAACGAGATAAGAATTTTAAGAAGACCAATCAGTCTTCATTATGTGGATAAAGATGAAAAGATTTTAGAGTTTTATTATGAGGTAAAAGGTGGAGGAACAAAGGAGTTTGCTACACTTGAAGCTGGAGAAATCTTAAATATACAAGGACCTTTAGGAGCAGGGTTTACAACAGATGTAAAGGATAAAAAGTGTGTTATTGTTGGTGGAGGAATGGGAATTGCACCAACAAAATTACTAATAGATGAGTTAAAAAAACAAAATGAAGTTATATTTATAGCTGGTGGAAGAGAAAAAGAAGCTCTAAATATATTAGAAAATTTGAATTTAGAAGGAATAAAAACATATATAACAACAGATGATGGATCTCTAGGTGAAAAAGGGAATGTAATATCTGTTTTAAGTAGAGTTTTATCTGATGAAAAAATAGATATGGTTCAAACTTGTGGACCACATAAAATGATGGAAGCGGTAGCAGAGGTAGCATTAAAAGAAAATGTGTTTTGTGAAGTATCTTTAGAGGAGAGAATGGCGTGTGGAGTTAAAGCGTGTGTTGGATGTTCAATAAAAACATTGGATGGAATGAAAAAAGTTTGCCATGATGGACCAGTTTTTGATTCAAAAATAATATTGGATATAGATCCTAAAGAAAATATAGGGTGTAGCTGTGGAAACTAAGGGAGTGGAAAAGATGAATAGATTGAAAACAAATTTTTTAGGAAAAGAGTTTAAAAATCCAATGGTGACATCATCAGGATGTTTTGGTTTTGGATTGGAATATAAAGATTACTTTGACCCAAATGTTTTAGGGGGAATTGTAGTAAAGGGAATAACAATGGAAGCTAGAGATGGGAACTATGGAACTAGAATAGCAGAGACTCCAGGGGGAATGTTAAACTGTGTTGGACTTGAGAATCCGGGAATTGATTACTTTGAAAATGTAATTGTAAAAAATATAAAAGCATCTGGTATTGAATCTCCAATAATAGTTAATATAAATGGTAAAGTTATTGAGGAATATGTCGAAATAGCTAAAAGAGTGGAGAATATTCCTGAAGTTGATATGATAGAGTTAAATATATCATGTCCAAATGTAAAAGATGGAGGAATGGCATTTGGTGCTAAGCCAGAAGTAGCTGGAGCTGTAACAAAGGCTGTTAGAGAAGTAACAACAAAACCTTTGATTGTGAAGTTATCACCAAATGTAACTGATATAGTTCATATAGCAAAAGTTGTAGAAGAGAATGGTGCAGATGCAGTATCGTTAATAAATACTCTTCTGGGAATGGCAATAGATATCAAAAAGAGAAAACCTGTATTAGGAAATACTTTTGGAGGATTTTCTGGACCTGCAGTAAAGCCAGTAGCATTAAGAATGGTTTACCAAGTATATAAAAATGTAAATATACCAATAGTTGGAATGGGAGGAATCTCTTCCACTGAGGATGCAATAGAGTTTATGATGGCAGGAGCAACTATGGTGTCATTGGGAACGGGATTATTCTCAAATCCAATTTTACCAGTTGAAATAAAAGGTGGGCTAGAGAAGTTTTGTGAAGAGAATGGAGTGGAAAATATACAAGAGATTGTAGGGACAGCACACAACTAATAGATAAGAATAATGGAGGAAAAATGAATATTAAAGATAGATTAATAATAGCATTAGATTACTCAAATATGGAAGACGCTAAAAATATAGTTGAAATTTTAGGAGAAACAGTTTCTTTTTATAAAGTAGGCTTGGAGCTGTTTTTAAACTCAAAGGGAGAGATGGTAGAGTATCTTACTCAAAAAGGTAAAAAAGTATTTTTAGATTTAAAGTTTCATGATATTCCAAACACAACTACAATGGCATCACTATTTGCAGCTAAACAGAATGTATTTATGTTCAATGTACACGCGAGTGGCGGAAGAACTATGATGGAATCAGTTGTAAAGAGAGTAAAAGAGATAAATCCAGAAATACTATCAATTGCAGTAACAGTTTTAACAAGTTTTTCAGAAGAGGGATTAAAAGAAACTTTTAAAAGTGAATTAACATTAAAAGAGTTAGCTTTAAATTTAGCTAAATTGACAAAGGAAGCTGGAATGGATGGGATTGTGTGTTCACCATGGGAAGCAAAAGCTATAAAAGAGTTATGTGGAGAAAATTTTAAAACTGTGTGTCCGGGAGTTAGACCTAAGTGGTCAGTCGCTAATGATCAAGAGAGAATAATGACTCCTAAAGATGCTATATTAAGCGGATGTGATTATCTAGTTGTGGGAAGACCAATAACTAAAAATGAGAACCCTGTAGAAGCAGCTAAAAAAGTATTAGCTGAAATAGAGGAGGGAGTAAAAGAGGGAAGCCTATGTTGTTAAAAAACTGTAGAATTTTATATCATGGGGAAGAGGATATAAAAGATATTTTAATAGAAAAAGAAAAAATAGTCAAAATTTACAGTTGTTCAGAGGTAGAAGAGTTAGATATAGATGAGATTATAGATGTAGGTGGAAATTGGGTTTTACCGGGAGTGATGGACGTACATACACATATGAGAGATCCGGGGCTATCTCATAAAGAAGATTTTGAAACTGGAAGTAAAGCGTGTGCTAAAGGTGGAGTAACAACATTTATAGATATGCCAAATACAGTTCCAAACACAACGACAAAAGAGATTTTAGATACTAAGGAGAGTAATTCTAAAAATAGAAGCTATGTGGACTACGGATTTCACTTTGGGGGAAGTAGATTAGATAATAGTGAAGAGATAAGAAAAGTAAGAGATCGAGTAGCTTCAACTAAAATATTTCTGAATATGTCAACAGGTGATATGTTAGTTGAAGAGGAAAAAGTTCTGGAAAATTTATTTAAAGAATCTAAAATAATATCAGTTCACGCAGAGGAGGATATGGTGGATAGAGCTATAGATTTAGCTAGAAAATTTAAAAAGCCACTATATCTATGCCATCTTTCTAAAAAGAGTGAAGTTGAAAAGCTAAGAGCTGCAAAAAAAGAGGGGTTAAAAATATATGGAGAAGTAGCACCACATCACCTATTTTTAGATTCAAGTATGGCAAATTCACTGCTTATAATGAAGCCAGAATTAAAAGGTAAAGAGGATAATGAAGCTCTGTGGTTAGGATTAAAGGACGGAACTATTGATACAATAGGAACTGATCACGCACCGCATACTTTAGAGGAGAAAAGTTCTAAAACCACATATGGTATACCGGGAGTGGAAAACTCCTTAGAACTTATGTTGAAAGAGTTGAATAAAAAAATAGATATGAAAACTTTACAGAGAGTCATGTCAGAAAATCCAGCTAAAATATTTGGAATTATTGGAAAAGGAAAGATTGAAGTTGGATATGACGCTGATTTGGTTGTAGTAGATTTGAATAATAAAGAGACTATAAAAAATGAGAATGTAGTATCAAAATGTGGATGGACACCCTATAGTGGAATAGTAGGAGGGGGAAAAGTACTATTGACTATGGTGAGAGGTCATATTGTTTATAATGGTGAAAATTTTATAGAAAAAATTGGTGAAGGAGTGAAATATAAAAATGTCTAGAGAAAAAAATATAGCAAAATCATTGTTGGGAACAGAGGCAGTTAGATTAAGTGTAAAGGATCCATTCACTTTTGTGTCTGGAATAAAAAGTCCAATCTATTGTGATAATAGAAAAATGATAGGATTTCCTAAAGAGAGACAAGTTGTAGTAGATGCTTTTATAGAAATTTTAAAAGAAAAAGAGTTTGATATTGTAGCTGGAACAGCAACAGCAGGGATTCCATGGGCAGCCTTTATAGCTCAAGAGATGAATATACCAATGGCTTATATCAGAGGAGAGAAGAAAGCTCACGGTGCAGGAAGACAAATTGAGGGAGCTGAATTTGAAGGGAAAAAGGTAATAATAATAGAGGATCTAATATCGACAGGTGGAAGTTCAATAAAAGCTGTAGCAGCTGCAAGAGAAGCGGGAGCTATAGATGTTGAAGTGCTAGCAATATTCTCATATGAGTTTGAAAAGGCATATAAGAATTTTGAACAAGATCATATCCCTTGGACAGCACTTTCAAATTTTGCTTCCTTAATCAATGTTGCGACAGAGGAAAACTACATAGATTCAGCAGAGGCGGAAATAGCTTTAAAGTGGAATAAAAATCCTGATACTTGGGGAAGATAAGAGGTAGGTGGGAGGAGCCAGCGATGAGGCACATATTTCTATTGAGCGGTTAAAGATGTGAGTCGCTGGCTTTTATTCCTACATTACACTCTCTTCACACATTACCTTAGCTTGTTTTAACACAAGTTCTGTTGCATCCTCTGGGAGTATAAATAATTTTGTGTAAATAATAATTGCAGACCTTCTAGATTAATGATGTAATATCATTAAAATCTAGGAGGTTTTTTTATGGCAAGAAAAAGAATTGTTTCTGA
>NZ_CDRRQU010000017.1:0-50000 GCF_977044495.1 Cetobacterium sp.
AAGACTGAGGCATCAAATATTTTTTTCTGGCATCTTGCACCTCTTCTCTATAGTATTTAGGATAGACATAATGCAATAAGTTTCTATATCTATAGAACTCTCTTTTAAAAGTACTAACTTTTTTAAAAGATTCTCTATAAAATCTACTCTCTATATAGCTATTCATTATAGTTATCTTGTCTTGGATAGTTTCTGTATCTAAATCAAAATTATTACTTTGAACAGCTAATTCTAATAGTTCTGGATTTTTTAACTTCCCTATTTGAGTCAATGCATCTTTTAGTACCTTCTCTTTATACGTATTCTTTATTTCAAAGTTTTCTATAGAGTTCATATAGTTTCTAACAACATAATTACTTGCAAAAAATATGTTATAATTTGCCAACTGCCATGAACTACTATCATTTTCTAAAAGTTTCGTATAGACCATATAATAAAGACCCATTTTAGGATTTTCCGGATATTTGTCTTTAAATTTATCATATAGTTCTATAAATCTCTTTTTATTTTTCAGTTTTATGTATGTATCTAATAATAATGAATCTATTCCTTCATTTTTTTGATTTATTTTTTCCAAAATTTCTTTAACTTTAGTATATTCCTCTAATTTATAGTATATTCGTCCAACTCGAAAATTCGCTCTATCCTTAAGTTTTATATCCTGTATTTTTTCATAATTATAAATTGCTCTTGAATAATCTTTATTTTGTTCATATGCTACCGCTCTTATAAATAGAAAATTAGATTCTCCTACCTGTGAGTCTTTTGTTAATTCTATAACTCTTTTATTTTTATCCAATTTTAACAAACTTTGTAGGTATATTATTTTTTGGTTTATTTTTTGCTCATTATAATTACCTAATTTATCTAAAATTTCAACCGTTTTATCAAACTCTTTTTTCTCATAAAAATAGTTTGACAAATCTAATAAATCTTGCTCATCTAGTTTCTCAATTAATTTAAAATTATTTTGATACTTTATTTCATAAAGATATCGATATTTTTCATTAGTTTTTTCTAAAATCTTTAGTGCTTTTTTTTCGTACACTTCTAGTTGAGGATCATAGTAATCCGTCACTAATCTTTTAAAATATTCAATAGCTTTATCCTTTTCATTCTTTAAAAGATATATCTCTCCAACATTGTAATCCCTTCTATACTGAAAATAATTTGTTTTTTTAAATTCTTGCTTCACATAGCTTTCCGGTACATACACAGCCCTACTAAAAAATAAAAGTGCCTCATCATATTTTTTCATATCCATATAATTTTTTGCAATATAGTACTTCGCATAGTTACTTGTCAGTGGGTAGGAATATGAAAAATTTTTTTGATAGATTTCATAATAAAATAAACTATTTTGATAATCTCCTTTTTTGTTAGCTTCTAACGCTTTATTAAAAAATATATAGTCATCAACATTATAGGAAAAACTTTTAATTCCAAATATTATTATAAATATAACTAGATGTAAATACCTCATTTTTTTCCCTCCGCTGTTTTTATATTTTTATTATATCATAATAATTTTTACTATAAAATTTATATTTTCTAAAAAAATAGTTGAAATTATTTTAAATCTGTATAATAATAAATAATGTTACAGTTTTTCTAGGAGGTGGTATTTTGGGAATTATTAAAATTTTAGACGAATCTTTATCAAATATGATAGCTGCTGGTGAAGTTGTCGAAAATCCTGCCAGCTTAATTAAAGAACTTTTAGAAAATTCATTGGACGCCGATAGTAAATACATAAAAATAGATGTCAAAAATGGTGGTAAAAATATAAAATTTACTGATGATGGTAAAGGAATGTCTCGTGAAGATTTACTTCTTTGTATCGAAAGACACGCCACTAGCAAAATATCATCTAAAGAAGACCTTTTTAACCTGAATACCTATGGTTTTAGAGGAGAAGCTCTTTCATCTATTGCTGCCGTTTCTAAAATGACTATCGCAACAAAGCGAAAAGACGATTCTTTTGGTCATTCAATCAATGTTATTGCCGGTAAAATAACTAATCTAAAAGAGCTTCAGAAAGGAACTGGTACAGAAATTGAAATAAACAATCTTTTTTTCAATACCCCAGCTAGATTAAAATTTTTAAGAAAAGACACTACTGAAAATACAAAAATTAAAGAGATTGTTTTACAAGAAGCATTAGCCAATCCTAATGTTTCAATAACACTTATTATTGATGCTAAAGAAACTATTAGAACTAGTGGTACTGGATTTGAAAATACAATTATTGAAATTTTTGGAATTTCAACACTTAAAAATTTAAAACAAGTCGAGTTTGGATATATTGGAAATCTTTCTCTGACAAGATCTACGAAAGATTTTATTTTTACTTTTGTTAACAATAGACCTGTAAAAGCTAAAATTATCGAAGAAGCCTTAATTGATGGCTACTACACTCATTTAATGAAAGGAAAATATCCTTTTGCTATAATCAATTTAAAAGTAGATCCAAAAACTATTGATGTTAATGTCCATCCTTCAAAAAAGATTATCAAATTTTCTGATGAAAATAAAATTTATCATGAAATTTATTCAATTATAGAATCTCAATTAAATTTTGATAAAAACTTTAATATGCCTACTTTTGAAGTAAAAAAAGATGATTTTAACTTTGAAAATATAAATATTTCCAAAGAAATAAAAAAACCTTTTGAAAATTTTGAAATTAATGATATAAAGAGAGAGCTTGAAATAAAAAAAGATGATTTTTTTGATTTTCCATTAGAAAATAAATTTACTCCAGCCAAAAGTGAATCACCAACACTTCAGCTTGATATTAGTGAGAAAATAAATTCTACAGATAAAACTATTGATAAAACTTCACTTAAAACTGATACAGCGGATACTTTCACCGAAAGTGAATCTACAGTCTTTTCCGACGAAATCGTTTATTTCGCAAATTCAAGGAATCATTTAAAGGTAATTGGACAATTCTCTAACTCTTTTATATTAGTTGAGGAAAATAATGAATTAATAATCTATGATCAGCACATTGTTCATGAAAGAATTCTCTACGAAAAATTAAAACAAGAATATGCTCAGCATAGAGTTGCATCACAAGCTTTACTAGTTCCTATAAAAGTCTCTCTAACACTGAAACAAGTCGAAGTTTTAAAGGAAAAACTAAACTTCTTTGAAGATTTTGGATTTGAGATTGATCAGTTTACCGACATGGATTTTTTAATTAGGTCTGTTCCTACTCTAGACAATAAAGATTCTTTTGAAAATATTTTTTTTGAAATTTTAGAAGGAATTAGCAAAACAAATTCTAAAAATGAAGTTATCGAAAGTATGATTATTTCAATGTCATGTAGAGGAGCTGTTAAAGCTAACGAAAAGTTAAGTATTCCTGAAATGGAAAAACTCATTTTGGAACTCCATAAAATTGGACGTTTCACTTGTCCACATGGAAGACCAATAACATTTAAAATAAGCTTATTGGATATGGAAAAAGGATTTAAAAGAAAATGAATATAAACATTATTTGTATTGGTAAAATCAAAGAAAAATATATTTTAGATGGAATTCAAGAGTTTACTAAAAGAATGCAGGCTTTCGGTAAATTAAAAATTTTTGAATTAAAAGAGGATGGTAACGACACCAATAGAAGTATATCTATAGAAAAAGAAGCGAAATCTATTCTTGAAACTCTCGAAAAAAATAAAGGTTTTAAGATTCTATTAGATATTCAGGGAAAAACTCTCTCTTCTGAAGAAATGGCTTTACAGATTGAAAAAATAGCTATCAATGGAAATAATACTATAAATTTCATTATTGGTGGCTCATATGGTGTTTCAGAGGATGTTAGAAAATCTGCCGATTTAAGATTAAGTTTTTCAAAAATGACTTTTCCGCACCAGTTGATGAGACTAATCTTAATTGAGCAAATTTATAGATGGTTTAGTATTATAAAAAATACTAAATATCACAAGTAATTTTTATTTTTAACTTTATTTTTATAAATTATTAGGAGGAAACAATGTATTCGCAAGGAGAAACTTTTTATCACAATATCGATGACGAGGAGTTTGAGCTAACAGTTTTAGAAAGCTTAATTATAAGGGACAAAGAATACCTTATAACTGAAGATTTTGATGGAACTAACTATATATTTTTATATGATGAGGATGAAGACGATTTAGTTCTTATTGATGATACCGCTGAAGTAAATGCTATCTTAGATTACTGGAAAGAGGAGTATTTAGGTGCAGATAATATCGGAGATTGGGATGACGACGAGTATTACGATCGTGAAGATTCCTATGATCAAGAAGACTATTATGATATGGGATATGACGACGACGAAAAGGACTACTACTAATGGCTAAAATTATTATAAATAGCATTGATTCTTTTGGAGAAGAAGTTTCTCAAAAAATGATTGCAAAAAAAACTATTGAAAACGACACCATTATTTTTACTTATGATAACAAATATGGTAAAGGCGAGATAAGAATATCTCCCCATTCTACTGAAATATTGAAGTTTGGAGAAACTCAAAGTAAACTTTTAATTAAGCCAAAACTTAAAACAAATTTTACTTATAAAACGCCCTACTTCAACAAAATTTTTACAATTTTATGTAAAAAATATGTTTATTCTGAAAATAAGTTGACAATTGCCTATATTATATATGATAACGATGTAGAGATAAACCAATTAGAGATTGAGATAATTGAAGTACAATAAACACTAAAATAGAGCAATCTCTTTGCTCTATTTTTTATTAAAGGAGGGTAAATGAAAAAAATACTTTTAATTTCTGCAACAGCTTTAATCTTTTTTAGTTGTACTAATCTTCAAACACAATTTCCTACACAAACTAAAGCTGTTGTTCCCAGTATTAAAAATCCAGTTTTGCAACAAGATAACTTTTTTCTTAATGAGTCTGGTGTAGCTTATCTATACGACCTAATACAAAGAGATTCGTCAACTAATACCATACGTGAGTATCTTCCATCTCAAATAATGGTTCCTATGGAAGTCTACGTAGGTGAAAATTTAATTATTAACAATATTGATGCCGACAGAGTTAAGCTAATCTCTTCCCCAATAAAAAGTGATTTTATATTTACCATCAATGGAAATGCTTTGAATTTTAACAGTCTTTATCAAGGTGAATATATTGCTGAACTTTATAAAGGATTCACATATATTGGTACTGTTAAGATAAAAAATAAACTGAAATATAATTTTACTGAGAAAGATAATTATGATATAATTTTAAACAGCTACAATAATCAAAATTTAGATTTATTGGTAAAAAGTGCCCAGCTTTATCTAATTGCCTTTCCAACGAACAGTAAGCAAAAAGATGTGGCTTTCATGGTGCTTGATTTAAGTTCTGCAAATAATAATCAACTTTTAATCAATAAAGAGATTCGATATTTAAAAGAAAATTTTTCTCTTAATGAAGAAGAAAAAATAAAACTTCTTTCCTTTGAAGAAAAATCTAGTGGTGGAAATTTTATCGTCAATAACTATTATTTAGATTATAATAGAAATAATTTAAAATTAAATACTGAAATAATGAGGGTTATTCAGCGTAAAAATACTGCTAATATGGATGAGTTACAATTTTTGGAAAATTTTTATAGTGACTCTCAAAGTATAGAGTTGGCTTTATTAATTGGAAATTTATACATGCAGCAGGGAGATAATGACAAAGGAAATTACTATCTAAGTTTAGTTAGCTCAAGCTCTAACTTGAACCAAAACTTTCCTAATTTAAGTACTCCTGTGTCGGAAAACTCTATTTCACCTTCGGATAACATAATAGAAAACGAAGTGGCTACTGATGTTGTATCGCCTTCGGATTCCTCTAAAAATCTTATAAATGGAATAGATGCTCTTAATCGAAAAAGTTATAGTGAAGCTTTAATATTCTTCAATAAAATTGAAAGCAGTTCAACAAATATCTCTGAAGTTAACTTCTATCGTGGCAAAACATATTTTTCAATGAATAACTTTGATAAAGCCCTGATTGATTTTAATAAAATTACAGTTCCTGATGAAAATACATCTGAACTGTACTATTACCTAGGAGTTATCTATCATAAAAAGGGAGATATTGAAAAAGCAAAAGATTACTTAAGAAAATCTAGAGAAAATAATCCAAGTAGCACTTGGGGCAGAAAAAGTAGCATATACTTATTGAAACTATAAATTAAAAAAGGGAGAAAAACTATGGAAAAATACTTTGACAGAGTTGGAAAAGAACGTCTTGTTATGGAGCAATGGGAAAAAATAAAAGAGATTGAAGCACTTGGAGTTTACCCATTTGGAAAAAAATATGATAAAATTCATATGATTGGAGAGCTTTTAACATCATCTCCTGAAGTGGAAATAACTTTTAAAACAGCAGGAAGAATCATGGGATTCAGAGAACAGGGTAAAGCTGTATTTGCTCATATCGAAGACCAAACTGGTAAAATCCAAGTTTATATTAGACAAGACCAAATTGGAACAGAGGCTTTTGAAATAGTTAAAAAGTTAGGTGTTGGTGATATTATTGGTGTTGAGGGGACTCTATTTATAACTCAAAAAGGTGAATTAACTTTAAGAGTTTCTAAAGTTGACTTACTATCTAAAAATGTTAGAGCACTTCCTGAAAAGTTCCACGGTCTTACAGACGTCGAAACTAGATATAGAAAAAGATATTTAGATCTTATTATGAATAGAGACGTTAAAGAAACTTTCATAAAAAGAGTTAAAATCATAAATGGTATCAGAGAATTTTTAAATAAAAAAGGATTTTTAGAGGTTGAAACACCGATGATGCATCCAATTGTTGGTGGAGCCGCTGCAAGACCATTTATTACTCATCATAACGCTTTAGATATGGAATTATATTTAAGAATTGCTCCTGAGCTTTATTTAAAAAGATTGATAATCGGTGGATTTGATAAGGTCTATGAAATCAATAGAAACTTTAGAAATGAAGGGATTTCTACTAGACATAATCCAGAATTTACAATGATGGAACTATACCAAGCCTACGCTGACTATAATGATATGATGGACTTGACAGAAAGTTTATTTCAATACCTTGCAACAGAAGTTTTAGGTACAACTAAAATAGAGTACAATGGAAAAGAAATTGATCTTGGACAATTCCATAGAATCCATATGGTAGATATGATAAAAGATATTACAGGTGCTGATTTCTGGCAAACCTTAACAGTTGAAGAAGCCAAGGCTTTAGCTAAACAACATCATGTTGAAATTGCTGATCATATGACAACAGTTGGACATATTATCAATGAATTTTTTGAACAAAAGTGTGAAGAACACATAGTTCAACCAACATTTATCTATGGACACCCTGTTGAGATATCTCCTCTGGCAAAAAGGAATTCAGATGATTCAAGATTTACAGACAGATTTGAATTATTTATTGACGCCAGAGAATACGCAAATGCTTTCTCAGAATTGAATGATCCTGCTGACCAAAGAGGAAGATTTGAAGCTCAGGTCGAAGAAGCTATGTTAGGAAATGACGAAGCTACTGCTATTATTGATGATGACTATATTGAAGCTCTAGAATACGCCTTACCTCCTACTGGTGGATTAGGAATTGGTATTGATAGAGCTATAATGTTATTGACTGGCTCGCCATCAATCAGAGATGTTGTACTTTTCCCTCAGATGAAAAGAAGAGACTAATTTTAATATTAGAGGTGTTCCCTAGGGGCACCTCTTTAATCTTTTACACAATAATACTGGAGGTTTTATTTTGTTATACGAATTTCTTATTATTCTAAGCATTAACTATTTAGGAGTTCTTTTAGAAAAGCTTTTTCATCTTCCAACTCCTGGAACTGTTAATGGCTTAATCCTTTTATTTATTTTTCTCTCTTTAAAAATAATAAAATTGAACACTATCAAAAATGTAGGTGAATTTTTTATTTTAAATATGATTGTTACTTTTATTCCACCTAGTGTAAAACTTTTAGATGTTATTGATATATTAAAAACTGACTTTTTTAAGTTAATTTTTTTACTTGTATTAACAACTTTAATTACCATGGTTGTTACTGCTCTATCTGTGGATTTTATGATGAGGGGGAAAAAATAGATGAAAGAACTTTTATTTGATAATGTTTTTTTTGGAATTTTTATTAGCTTACTTGCTTTTAAACTAGGCAAAGATATTTTTAATAAGTTCAAATTACCTTTTTTAAATCCTATCTTTGTAGCTCTTATTCTTATATTTGCATTTATGGAAATTTTTAATATTCCCACAGCCTACTATAGTAAGGGAGGAGATATATTAGGTTTTTTTATAGCACCTGCTACAGTATGCTTAGCTATCCCTTTATATAAAGAATTAGAAACTTTAAAAAAACACTATAAAGTTATTTTTATTGGAGCTTTAATTGGATCTATTACAGCTATTTTATCTGTTATCTTTCTAGGAAAATTACTGGCTATTCAAGATATTATACTCCTATCATTTGTCCCAAAATCTATAACAACTCCAATCGGAATTGAAGTGAGTAAACTTCTTGGTGGAATTCCCGCTATAACAGTTTTTGCTATAATGGTTACTGGTATTACTGGAAATATTTTTGCTCCATTTATGTTAAAACTTTTTAAAATCGAAAATGCTATTGCTAAAGGTCTTGGAATTGGTATATCTAGTCATGCAGTTGGCACAAGCAAAGCTCTTGAAATGGGGGAAGTTGAAGGAGCTATGAGTGCACTATCTATAGTTATCGCTGGTATCATAACAATTTTTATTGCGCCACTACTTTTAAACTTTCTTAAATAGAAAAATCTAAATAGAATCTAAAAAACCCTCCTGGGGGGGAGGGTTTTTTCATAACACGGGGGAGTGTTAAAAATAAAAAAGATTAAAATAGATTTTTGGGGGGTATATAGATCTATTCAATCAAATTCGGTCTTGCTATTAGTATATAATAAGTACACTTTTCTGTCAAGTTTTTTTTTGGTACATTTATCTTTTATAATTTGTTCCAATTTAAACAAAAAATATTAATTTTTATTACAAAATAAAAGGAGCAGACAAAGTCTACTCCTAATATCCTATACTAATCCCTTTTTTATCATAGCAAGAGCATATTGATGTGCATCTACTGTTGCACTAGCATAAGCAAATTTTGTCTCTCCTTCGAAAAAACCGTTTAACAAGACTTGTTGTTGCTCATCTATATTCATTGTCAACCTCTCAACAGTTAACTTTCCTTCTCTATACTCCTCTAATAATGCATTATAAACCGCATCAAAAGTGCTATCATAAATTTCGTTTTGTATTTCTTCAAAAAACATATTCTTACACCCCTTTTTGGTATAGTTTCTACTCTTCAATGTTAACATTTTTTATTAATTTTGTCAACAATTATCCAATATAAGCTATCTCAAAATTTTGATGTACACCTAAGAACTTTGATCTCAACTCTTTATAGTTCTCCTTTAAATATGCCATCTGTTTAAATAATCCTTGAGAACCATTTTTTATTGTTAACTTATTTTTTAAATCTCTTCCATACTCATTCCACAAATTAGTGAAAAGTACAAATAAAAATACCAGTGTTGTTGCTTGAATTCCTGCAAAATCCAATACAACTTCCTCTTCTTTTTTCAAAATTTCTTTTAGTTTATCACAAAAGATTTTAGCTTTATCTGGGGTTACTAGCATTGAACTATTAAAATATTTTCTCAATTTTATTTTCATAAAGTTATTTCTCCCAATTTAATTTGTTTGATCAAAATGATCTGCATTTAAAGTATAATCTTTTTTTCCTACTAATTTTCCACTTTTGCTATAGTAATTCCAAATTCCTACTGCTTGACCGTTATAGAATTTACCAATTATATGTGGTTTTCCATTATCATGAAACAACTTAAATAAACCATGATCTTTTCCTTTTAAATAATAAGTCTGAAATGTTTTATACCCATTTTCATCATATAAAACATATTTTCCATTTAATTCTCCATCTTTCCAGTTTTCTATAGATTTGATTTTTCCATTAGTATAAAAAGATAACCACTTCCCTTCCGGTATTCCATTCTTATAAAACTCTCTATCTTTTTGAAATGTTACCATCCCTGTCAAAGGACTTCCGGTAGTTTTGACGAAAATTTTTCCATTTTTGTTTAAAATTTTAGAGTAATCCACTTGTAAATAATCTCCAAACACTAATTGAGATATTAAATAAAAAACTACTGATATTTTTTTTAACATATGTTATTCCCTCGCTATCTCTTTTCTACGCCTATTACTTTTACAGATTTTTCCATTTTATTTTTTACAATGAACTTATCATAAAAAAATATCCCTATAAAAGTTAAAACTAATCCACCAAAACTTGCTCCTATAGAGCCTCCTTCTGATAATCCCATATTAGAAGCTATAAAATAAGTTAAAAGTATAGATATTAATGGTAGAATATAAACTATTATTGCAGCTTTAAAAACCTGATTGTCCTCCATTTCAAAAGTTATAATATCCCCAAGTTTAATGTTATTCATATCAGATATAAATGTAAAATCATTTACTATTTTACTACTATCACTACATTTATTACAATGTGAGCAAGCACTTTCTTTATACATTGATACTGTAATCCTATTTTTTTCTATTTTTTTCACTAACCCACTGCTTTTCATTCTTACCTCTCATTAAAATAGTTATAATAAAATTATAACATATTTTTTTCTAGAAATTAAAATAAATTTAAACAAAAAAAGTATAGGAAATTCCTATACTCATTCAATTTTAACTATATATTATAATTTGTCATGTAATGTTCCACCAACAGCACACTTACATCCCATTCCTACCTCTACACATCCACTTGGGTCAGCATAAACTACATCCCATCCATCATCCTCATCGTCACCATATCCAACTTCACCTATGAACATTAATTCAAGACCTTTTGCCTTCAACTCCTCTTCACTTTGTCCTATTTTTTTTAAAAATTCTTCTTTAGTTAACATATGCGTCACTCCCAGCTTATTCGTTATTTGTCTCAATAATACACCATTTTTGTCTAGATGTCAATTTTCAAATTGTTTTTTTAAAACTATTTTTTAAGTTTTAATTTTTAGTAAAAAATGTTATAATATTTTTTGGTAATACAAATATAGAAATGAGGTAAATAATGAAAGTTTTAGTTGTAGGTGATGTGGTTGGAAGTCCAGGGAGAAAAACTCTGAAAGCATACCTTGATAAATATAAAAATAACTACGATTTTATTATCGTTAATGGAGAAAATGCTGCTGCTGGATTTGGAATCACTGCAAAACTTTGTGATGAGATTTTAGATTGGGGAGTTAATGTTATAACAAGTGGAAACCATATTTGGGATAAAAAAGAAATTTATGATTATCTAGATAAATCTAATAAAGTATTACGTCCACAGAATTATCCCAGTGGTGTTCCAGGAACTGGCTATACAATTTTAAAAGATAAAAAAGGTAATAAAATAGCTGTAATCTCTCTTCAAGGAAGAGTTTTTATGCCTCCCATTGATTGTCCATTTACAGTGGCAAATACATTGGTAGGAGAAATTAGAAAAGAATGTAAGCACATCATTATAGATTTTCATGCTGAAGCTACGTCAGAAAAGTTAGCTTTGGCAAACTATTTAGATGGAAAAGTTTCTGTAGTCTATGGAACTCACACCCATGTACAAACTACTGATAATAAAATACTTCTTGAGGGTACTGGCTATATCAGTGATGTCGGGATGACTGGTTCAGATAATGGTATCATTGGTATGAATAAAGAGTCTATTATTCCTAAATTTTTAACCGCTCTACCACAAAAATTTGAAATTGCAGAAGGAAAAGAAAGAATAAATGGTCTGGATATTGAGTTGGATGATGAAACTGGTGAGTGTACAAAGATAGAAAGAATCAACCTTTCTCTTATTGAGTTAGGAATATTTAATTAGGAAGGTTTTTATGAAAGTTGTTGAAATAAAAGTTATATTTGATAGTGACAGTATCAATGAGACACAAAAAGAAATTTGTGATATATTTTATAGTTTTGGAGCTACTGGTTTAAAAATTGACGAACCTTTAAAAACAAAAAATCCCCTAGATTTTTATAGAGATGAAAAACAATTTTTGATGATTGACTATGCTGTTTCAGCATATTTTCCTATGAATATCTATTCTCAAAGAAGAAATGATTTAATAAAAAATGCCTTTGAAGAGAAATTTAGTGGTAGAGATGATGTTATTTTTACAATTGATTTTTATGAGTATGATGAGGAAGATTATCAAAATAGTTGGAAGAAATATCTATACCCTGAAAAGGTAAGTGATAAATTTGTTGTTAAACCAACTTGGAGAGAATATAAACCTGAGGAGAATGAATTAGTTATTGAGCTTGATCCTGGAAGGGCTTTTGGAACTGGTTCTCACCCTACTACATCTCTTTGTCTAAAAATAATGGAAGAAAATATAAAGCCTGGTAACTCTGTTATTGACGTTGGTACTGGTTCAGGTATCTTGATGATTGCTGCTGAAAAACTAGGAGCCACTGACATTTATGGTACTGATATAGACGAATTAGCTGTTGAAGCTACAAAAGAAAACCTCGAATTAAATAGTATATCATCTGATATCGCTAAAGTTTATTTAGGAGACTTAATATCCGTTGTTAAAGATAAACAATTTGATGTTGTAGTTGCTAATATTCTAGCAGATATTATTCTTCTACTTTTGAGAGATATTTTTAAAGTTGTTAAAAAAGATGGATTAATTATTTTTTCAGGTATCATAGAAGACAAACTTCCTGAAATTATTAAACAGGTAGAAGAAAAAGGACTTAAAATACTAGAAATAAAAAAAGATAAAGAGTGGAGAGCTCTTCTTATTAAAGCCTAGGAGGATTGAATGAAAAACTATATTATTGCTTTAGACGGTCCAGCTGGAAGCGGAAAAAGCACTATTGCTAAAATTATAGCTAAAAACTTTAATCTAACATATCTTGATACTGGGGCTATGTACAGGATGGTAGCTCTTTATATACTTGAAAATAATATTGATTTTAATAATGTGACCGCTGTGGAGAAAATATTAGATAGCATTCAAGTCGATATCGTTGATAATAAGTTTATTTTAAACGGAAAAGATGTTTCTCTAGAAATAAGAACACCTGAAGTCACAAAGATTGTTTCTCCTGTATCCGCTATCAAAGCTGTAAGAGTTAAACTAGTAGATTTACAAAGAAAAATAAGTAAAGGAAAAAAGGTCATCTTAGATGGTAGAGATATTGGAACAGTTGTTTTTCCAAATGCTGATTTGAAAATATTTTTAATTGCTTCTCCTGAAGAAAGAGCTAAAAGAAGAGTTAAGGATTATGCATCAAAAGGAATAAGCGAAAATTTTGAAACTGTTTTGAAGGATATTATAGAACGGGATCATAGTGACTCTACCAGAGAAGAGAGTCCTCTAAAAAAAGCCGAAGACGCAATTGAAGTGGATACTAGCTCACTTAATATTGCTGAAAGTGTCCAAGTTATATCTAATTTAATTAAAGAAAAAATTGGAGGATAAAGTATGCTCTACAACCTTTTGAGAGGATTTTTCTATCCTTTCCTCTTTATTTTTTTGCTTTTTAATCCTAAAAAATTAAAGTTTGTTACTCAAAGACTATTTCAAGATATATCAGTTCTTAAAAAAAATGAAACATATATTTGGATTCATTGTTCATCTGTAGGTGAGATTAACCTTATAGATGCCTTAGTAAAAAAATTAAAAAATACTTTTAATCAAAATATCTTAATTACAGTTTTTACTGATACTGGTTATGAAACAGCTATAAATAAGTACTTTAAAGATGAAAAAATATCAATATTAAAATTTCCATTAGATGATATTTTCATACTTAAAAAAATATTTAATTATATCAATGTTTCTAAAATAATTTTAATCGAGACTGAAATTTGGCCTAATCTTATAAATTTAGGTTCAAAACACTCAAAAATATTTATCGTCAACGGTAGAATTTCAAATAAAAGTTTTCCTCGATACAAAAAAATATCTTGGATTTTAAGTCCACTTTTTTCTAAAATCACTGGATTTTTTATGCAATCCCAAGAAGATAAAGACAGAATAATTCTTTTAGGAGCCAATGAAAATAAGGTTTTTATTACTGGAAATTTAAAATTTGATATCTCTTTTGAAGCATTTTCCTGTGAAGAGATATCAAATTTAAAAAAGTTTATAAAATTTAATAAAAGAAAAATTTTTGTCGCTGGTAGTACTAGAGAAGGGGAAGAAGCTATACTCGTAGATGTCTTTAAAAATCTTAAAAACACACTTCTTGTTATTGTGCCTCGACATTTAGAACGAATTGAAGAGGTTGAAAATCTATTGAAGAGTTCAAACTTAACATACCAAAAATTAACTGACTTAGAGCTAAATCCATCTTTAGAAAATTTCCAAGTTCTTATCGTTGATAAAATGGGAGTTTTAAGAAAATTTTATTCTATTGCAGATATTGTATTTGTTGGTGGAACATTGGTTAATATCGGAGGACATAGCTTATTGGAACCATTATTTTATGGAAAACCCCCTATTTTTGGACCATACTTACAAAATGTTAAAGATATATCTAAAGAGATACTAAAACTCAATCTTGGGTATAAAATTAATAATAAAAATGATTTTTTAAACACTATTAAACTCTTAGAAACAACCCCTGTCTCTAAGAATAAAATAAAAGAATTTTTCAAAGATAATCAAAATGCTACTGAAAAAACGATTAAATTTATGGAGGACAAATGAAAAAACGATTAGAAGACACTCTATGGAAGCACTTCTTTACAAATCCTAGAACTAATTATAATCCCTATATGGTTAAATTAGTAGAGTACCCTAATCACATTATCTATGATAGTGAAATTATGGATTCTTATAGAGGAAACTGGAGTCAGAAGGCTTTTGCAAACAATAATCCTGTCTACCTCGAAATAGGATCTGGAAGCGGAAACTTTGCAGTTGGAATGGCCGCTAAGTATCCCGAAAGAAATCACTTGGCTCTTGAAATCAGATTTAAAAGACTAGTCTTATCTGCCACTAAAGCAGTTAAAAAAGACCTTAATAATGTTATTTTTTTAAGACGACGTGGTGAAGATATCACAAAATTTATAGGCAATGAAGAGATTGAGGGACTTTATATCAACTTTCCTGACCCTTGGGAAGGAAATGAAAAAAATAGAATCCTTCAACCTAAACTTTTTGAGCTTCTTGATGTCATAATGAAAGTTGGAGGAGTTTTATTCTTTAAAACAGATCACGACCAATACTATGCAGATGTCCTGGAATTCACTAAAGATTTAAAAAACTATAAAGTAATCTATCATACACCTGATTTACATAATAGTCCTAAAGTTACTGATAATATCAGAACAGAATTTGAAGATTTATTTATATGCAAACATAATAAAAACATCAACTATATTGAAATAAAAAAAATCAAATAACGAAATAACACATGGAGGTATTTAAATGGCAGGATATGTTGTAGTTGGAACTCAATGGGGAGACGAAGGAAAAGGAAAGATAATCGACGTTCTTGGAGATAGAGCTGATTACGTTGTTAGATTTCAAGGTGGAAATAATGCTGGGCACACAGTTGTTGTCAATGGAGAAAAGTTTATACTTCACCTATTACCGTCTGGTATGTTACATGGTCAAGGTAAATGTATCATTGGACCGGGTGTTGTTATTGACCCTAAAGTTCTTTTGAAAGAACTTGATACATTGGAAGCTAAAGGAGCTAAGGTAGATCACCTATTTATAAGTGATAGAGCTCACCTTATTATGCCGTATCATATTCAACTAGATATTTTAAAAGAGGAAAGAAGTGGAGATAACAAAATTGGAACTACAAAAAGAGGAATTGGACCTTGTTATTCCGATAAATTCTCAAGAATTGGAATTAGAGCTGTCGAATTATTAGATATGGAACTATTTGCTAAAAAATTAAAAATAAATCTAGAGGAAAAAAATGAGCTTTTTACTAAAATCTATAATGCTCCTACTATGAAATTTGAGGATATTTTAGAAGAGTATAAAGGATATGCTGAAAGATTAAAACATAGAATTATAGATGCCACTCCTGAAATTAACAAAGCTTTAGACGAGGATAAATTTGTTCTATTTGAGGGAGCACAAGCTATGATGCTTGATATTAACTACGGAACATATCCATACGTTACTTCCTCATCTCCGACAAGCGGAGGAGTTACAACTGGTGTTGGAATCTCTCCTAGAAAAATAGATAGAATAATCGGAGTTATGAAAGCCTATACTACTAGAGTTGGAGAGGGACCTTTTGTTACTGAGTTAAATAACGATTTAGGAGAAAAAATTAGACAGATTGGTGGAGAATTTGGAGCTACAACAGGAAGACCTAGAAGATGTGGATGGTTAGACCTTGTTGTTGGTAAATATGCTACTGATATCAATGGTTTAACTGATGTTGTAATAACAAAAATTGACGTATTAAGTGGATTAGACACTCTTAAAATTTGTACTGGATATGAAATTGATGGAAAAATTTACACAACTGTACCTGCTGCCACAGAAAAATTAGCTTATGCTAAACCTATCTACGAAGAACTCCCTGGATGGACAGAGGACATATCTAATATGAAAAACTATGATGAATTACCTGAAAATTGTAAAAAATATCTTGCTAGAATTGAAGAATACCTAGGTTGTCAAATAACTGTTGTATCTGTTGGTCCTGATAGAAGTCAAAATATATTCTTAAAAGATATATAAAGAATTAATCCCCTACCAAACTAGGGGATTAAATTTTAGGAGGGATTAAATGTTAGAAAAAATTCTTATCATCAATACTGGTGGAACTATTGCTATGGTTAATAGTGACGAAAACAATCCTAATAGCCCTTTAAGACCCGCTAAAACTTGGTTTGAGGTAGCTAAAAATCATCCTATTTTGGAGAGATTTCCGGCTGATTATTGTCAAATTTCAACATTGATTGATTCTTCAGATATGAATCCTGAAATTTGGATTGATATTGTTAAAATCATAGAAAAAAATTACTATAAGTATAGAGGATTTGTTATTTTACATGGAACAGATACCATGGCTTTTACAGCTTCAGCTCTATCTTTTATGCTTAAAAATCTCGATAAACCTGTAGTTTTAACCGGTTCCCAAGTTCCATTAGTCACTCCTAGAAGTGACGCTCTTCAAAACCTAATCACATCAATTCAAATTGCAGGAAACAGAATATACGGTGTTAAAAATATTCCAGAAGTCACTATCTGTTTCAGAGATGAACTACTGAGAGGAAATCGTGCTAGAAAAATTGATGCTACAAACTATTTTGGATTTGCTTCTCCAAATTATCAAGCTCTCGGTGAAATTGGTTGTGAAATTAAAATTCATGATAGAAAAGTTTTAGAGATGCCTAAAGAGGAATTCTATATAGATTCCTCCATCAATACCAATGTACTTGTAATCGAAATTTTTCCTGGTATGAATCCACAATATATAAAAACACTTGTGGAGTCTCACTGTGAAATTAAAGGGGTAATTTTAAAAACTTATGGAAATGGTAATGCCCCAACTTCCAATAGTTTCATTACAGCTTTAAAATCTATAATTGATTCAGGGGTTGTTGTTGTCAACATAACTCAATGTGCCACAGGTGCTGTAAAAATGGGGTTATATGAAGCGAGTAGTGAATTAAAAAATATCGGTGTTATCAGTGGTAGAGATATGACACCTGAAGCAGCAATTACGAAACTAATGTATTTATTAGGTAAAAATCTCTCTCCTCAAGATATTAAATTTTTTATGGAATCCAATCTGTGTGGTGAAATAACTGTTTGAAGGAGTGTTATGAGCAAAAATCTTTGGAAAAATAATAAAAATGGTAAATTTTATGAAGTTTTAAACTATAATGTATTAAACTGTACTAATGAACAAGATGGACAAACTATGTATCTATATAGAGTCTTTTCTGAAGAAGTCTTAGATCCAGAAGGAAATGAAAGACTTTTTGTTAGAGCTGAAGATGAATTTAAAACTAAGTTTACAAAATATGATTTATAATAACCCCACGTATAAAAAGGGAGAACATCTTCTTGTTCTCCCTTCTTCTATTCACTAAATTTTATTGGTTTTATCCAATCACTATTTTTTCCCATAGCATAATTTTTTTCAAATTCAGCCTTAAATTCTTTAAATCGCTTCTCTTTTATAGCAACTCGTGAATCTTTCATCAATTTTAATAAAAAATATAAATTATGATATGTTGCTAATCTTCCACCTAATATCTCCTGAGCTTTAAATAAATGCCTTATATAACCTCTTGTGTAATTTCTACATACATAACAATCACATCCCTCATCTAAAGGTCTATTATCTTCAGAATATGATGCATTTTTTATAACAAGTCTCCCATATTTTGTAAATACCGTTCCATGTCTTCCAATTCTAGTTGGTTGTACACAGTCCATCATATCTATTCCTGATGCTACAGCTTCTAGCATATCTAAAGGCTCTCCTACCCCCATTAAGTATCTTGGCTTATCTTCAGGTAATTTCTCTACTATATAATCTAAAATTCTATACATATCCTCTCTAGGTTCACCAACAGCTAAACCTCCTACCGCATATCCTGAAAAATACTCATCCATTTCACTCAATTCGGACAAACTTTTCTCTCTTAAATCTTCATATATTCCACCTTGAACTATTGCAAACAGCCCTTGTTCATCAGGTCTTTTATGTGCATCTACACACCTTTTTGCCCATCTTGTCGTCCTTTCAATAGATGGAATAAGATACTCTTTTGTTGACATTCCGGGTGGACATTCATCAAATAGCATAACTATGTCTGAGCCTAAATTATTTTGAATATTTATTGATTTTTCTGGGGAAATAAAATGTTTAGAACCATCTAAATGTGATCTAAAGTATACTCCTTCTTCCTGAATATTTCTTAAATCTCCTAGACTAAACACCTGAAATCCACCACTATCTGTCAAAATTGGTTTTTTCCAATTCATAAATTTGTGTAATCCACCAAATTTAGCAACTAACTCATCACTTGGTCTTAAATACAAGTGATATGTATTTCCTAAAATTATTTCAGCTCCCATTTCCTCCAACTCTTCTGGTGTCATACCTTTTACTGTTGCCTGAGTTCCTACAGGCATAAATACAGGTGTTTCAATTTCTCCATGGGGAGTCGTTATTTTTCCTATTCTAGCTTTTCCATCTTTATCATATAATTCATACGTTACTGGTAACTTTTTACTCATCTCTTTCTCCTATCTTTCTACTGATATTACATCTTTTATTTTTAATAAATGATTGACTAATTGCTTATACTCATCTTTATTATTTAATTCAACTGTCACCTTTATAATAGCGATTGTATCTAATCCTCTTTTTATATTATAAGAATTCAATGATAATACATTTATCTTATGATTTGAAATCAGTGTTACAACATCCATAAGTATGTTTTGTCTATCTATAGCTTTTATTGTAAAAGCAAATGTATATTTATTTTTTTTCAGTGGAGCCTCTAAAAGTTTTTCATCCCAACGAACATCTATAACTCTTGCAGGATCGTGATTAACCATTGAAATATAATTTGGACAATCTTTTCTATGGATAGCTATACCAGTTAACTTTGTTACATATCCCCCTATATCATCTCCAGGAAGAGGAGTACAACACCTTGCAAATCTTATTAAGGTGTTTTCTGCACCATCAATTATTATTCCTTGATCATCTTTTTTGGCAGATTTTTTCTTTATAGGATCTTTAATGAAATCTTCCAAATTACTTTCTATATAAGCTTTACTTTTTTCCTGTTCCAACTTTAATTTTGCCACAATAACATCAACTTTGCTTTTACTTTCTCCCATATGAAAGTAAAAGTCGTTTAAAGTAGGAATATTATGTTTTTCTAAATGTTTTTTTAAAATTGGGCTTTCTTCAAATTCTTTTAAAGACATTCCTAATTTTCCAACTTCTTTTTCAATTAACTCTTTTCCAATTTTGATATTCTCATCAAATTTTTGATCTTTTAACCATTTTTTTATTTTACTTTTCGCACTTTGTGTAGCTACAATATCTAGCCAATCATTCCCTGGTCCTCTACCTGTTTTAGATGTAATAATTTCGACTCTGTCACCATTATTTAGTTTATAATCTAACGGAACTATTTTTCCATTGACCTTTGCTCCCACACATTTTATTCCAATTTCTGTATGTATATTAAAAGCAAAATCTATTGGTGTAGCCCCTTGAGCTAATTCAACAACATCACCTTTTGGAGAAAATACAAAGACTGTTTCTTTCACTATATCTCCAGTCACTTCTTTTATAAATTCTTCTGTATTTTCTGCTCCCTGACTCAACTCTACAATATTTCTTAGCCATCCATAAACCTGATCTTTTTTGCTTATTTTTTTATTTTCTTTATAACTCCAGTGAGCCGCAACTCCTTCTTCAGCTACTCTATCCATCTCCTCTGTTCTAATTTGAATTTCAACAAATTTTCCTAAAGGACCTACTATTGTTGTGTGGATTGATTGATAGTTATTTGATTTAGGAACGGCAATATAATCTTTGAATCTTCCAGGCACTGGTCTATAATTGCTATGAATAACTCCCAAAGTATTGTAACACTCCGCTTCTGTATTCAAAATTATTCTGATTCCTATTAAATCATAAATTCCGTCAAAATCTTTGCCTTTCTCAAACATTTTTTTATAAATACTATAAAAATGTTTAAATCTTCCTTTTACTTTTGCATAGATTTGAACTTCATTTAATAAGCGTGTTATATTGTCTACCATATCATCTAAGTACTTTTTTCTTTCGTCTTTTTTTTCATCAATCAACGCTTTAATCTCTTTATATTTCTCTGGTTCTAGATAATGAAGAGACATATCTTCTAACTCCCACTTTATTTTAGCTATCCCCAATCTATGAGCCAAAGGAGCATATATGGAAAGTGTTTCTTGAGCTATTCTTTTTTGTTTCTCCGGTGGCATAAATTTCAATGTTCTCATATTATGAAGTCTATCTGCTAATTTTATAATAATGACTCTAACATCTTTTGCCATAGCTATTATCATTTTTCTAATATTTTCATCTTGCTTTTTAGTTCCATTGGGTAGATGATCCAATTTTGTAACACCATCAACAAGATGTGCAACTTCATCACCAAAATTATATTTTATATCTGCAATAGTTATCAATGTATCTTCAACTATATCATGGAGTATTCCAGCTATTATACCCTCCGTATCCATTTTCATATCTATTAATATTTTTGTCACTTCCACAGGATGTATTATATAGCTGTCTCCTGATTTTCTGTATTGTCCTATATGGCATTCTTCTGCAAAAAAGAAAGCCATTTTAATCTTTTCTTTGTCCACTTTTAAGTTATGCTTATCTATTTCACTTTCTATTTCTTGCCAATATTTCATAATACACCTCTTTCCTTAATAATCCTATACAAATAAGGCGACACAAAGCTGTGCCGCCTTAAAAGTTATTAATACTTCATTAGAGTCAATATCGGATAACCTTTTAATTTCTCTTTACCTTTTAAGTCCTCTAGTTCAATTAAAAATGCCAATCCTGCCACTACTCCACCTAACTCTTCTATTAATTTAACCGTAGCTTCTATAGTTCCTCCAGTCGCTAATAGATCATCAACTATTAATACTCTTTGCCCAGGTTTTAAAGAATCTTTATGCATACATAATACATTTGAACCATATTCTAAGTCATATGCGTATTCAACTACTTCTCTTGGTAATTTCCCCGGTTTTCTAACTGGAGCAAATCCAACACCTAAGGCATAAGATACTGGACATCCAAATATAAATCCCCTTGCTTCCGGTCCTACAACTAAATCTATATTGTGCTCTTTTGCAAATTCCACAACCTTATCTGTCGCATATTTATAAGCTTCACCATTTCCCATTAACGGAGTTATATCCCTAAATTTTATTCCTGGTTTCGGATAATCTTCTACCAATGCTACATATTTTTTTAAATCCATGTAATTCCTCCTCGATATTGCCTTTAAAAGCTTCATTATAAATTACACCTATACTAGTTTAAAATTAAATTTAAAGCCTCTTTTTCTTTTATTTTATTTCCATTTTTATAATATATACTTATCAACTTTTCCACTATATCTCTATCAATCTCATTATAAACTAAATAGTTTTTTAAAACTCTTTCTGAGTATTCATCTTTTCTTAATAATAAACTATAAAAATTTGATAATTTAATTGTATTAACTTTGCTATATTTAATTTTATCTTCAATTTTAAGATATGAATCTTTTTTTAGATTATCTATTCTCTCCAAATTATTCAAATAAGAATCAAAAAATAAACTGTTATTAAATATCCCATCATCTTCTATATTTTCATAGTATTTTAAAGAGTTTAAATAATTTCCATTTAAAAATTCTATATATCCTAAAATAAAGTAATCTTGATCATCCATAAAATCTTTTGGAACACTTTTCAAATACTTCGAGCTTTTGCTGTAATTTCTTTTTTCAAAATTTAAATAACTTAAATTCTTTAAAGTTAAATAATCTTTTGGATTAAGTAATAGAGCATTAGTCAAATCCTGTTCAGCTTGAGTAATATTTCCAAGTTGTCCTTCAATTATTGCTTTTTCTCTCAGTGCTATGCTATTTTTACTATTAATTTTTAGTATCTCCTCGTATATCTCTAATGCTTCACCTTTCCTACCTAGAGAGTATAAATTAGCTCCTTTAAGCAGTAAATACTTTTCATTTTTTGTTTCAAGATTTTTTCCTGTTTTTACTACCTCACTACTGCTACACCCAATTAGCACAAAAACTAAAAAAAGATATTTCCGCATTTAGTTCTCCTTTTTATTATTTGGTGGTAATATTACTCCTCCTGAAATTATAAGCTTTATTGCATCATCCACTTTTAAATCTAAGATTCTTATCTCTGATTTTTTTAAAACTACAAACATCCCTGAAGTAGGATTTGGAGATGTCGGTAAAAATACATTACACATTGGTTCACCAGTTACTTCTTCAACAAAATGGTTTCCATCTGAAGTCATAAATCCTATACTATAAATTCCACGCCTAGGATATTCAAACATTACGACTTTTTGGTATGATTTTTGTCTATCTGATGCGAATAAAGATATTATCTGAGTTATTGTACTATAAATTTGACTAAATAGCGGTATTTTTGCCAAAAGGTTATTTAAATAACTTCCTATTTTTTTAAATAAAAATATTCTCATAGCTGTTCCAATCGCTATCAACAACAATATCAATGTAACAAATGACAAGACATTTATCAATATTTGAGTGTATAGTTGAAGATCTTGCTCTTTTCTCAACCCAGTTTGTAAAACAAGTGTTCTTATCGCTACTGTTAAAAATGAATCTTGTAATAAATTTAAGAAAATCTGAAATATCCAGTTAAAAATGTACACTGTAATCACTATAGGTAATATAGCAATCAACCCACTATAAAAACTGGCTTTTACTCTTTTCATCTTTTATTCTCCTCTTTGTATCTCTACCTTAGACACTCTCATCTTTTCAACTTCAACTACCACTAATCTGACATTTTGAAAGTCTACAATATCACCTATTGCAGGAATTTTCCCAAGTTCTGACATTATAAGCCCACCCAGACTTTCATAGTCCTCTGATATTGGTAAATCAATATTCAAGTTCTTATTTATTGTTTCTATGTCAAGCATTGCATCAACTTCATATCTATTGTCGTCAATCTCTTTTATACTCTCTTCCTCTTCGTTGTCAAATTCATCTCGAATCTCTCCAACAATCTCTTCCAATAAATCCTCTATTGTTAAAATTCCTCCGATACCACCATATTCATCCAATACAAGAGCAATATGAACTTTTTTACTTTTAAACTCCTGTAAAATTTCTATGATTGATTTTGTTTCAGGAACAAAATAAGCCTCTCTTACTAACTCCTTAATCTGAGTATCAGTGCTATGTTCTTTTAAATAGTTTAAAACATCTTTAGTGTATAAAACTCCTATAATATTATCAATAGTATCTTCATAGACAGGTATTCTTGAAAATCCAGCTTCTATCATTTCATCCCAAATATCATCTAAAGTTTTATTTCCTTCAACCGCAAACATTGAAGTTCTTGGAGTCATGATCTCTTTTGCATTAGTCTCACCCAATCCCACAATCGAATGAATCATTTCTTTTTCTTCTTCCTCTATAATACCTTCAGCTTCACCTACATTTACAAAAGATATTAAATCCTCCTCTGTAAACATTATATTTTCAGTTTTTACTTCAACTCCTAAAATTCTACCAATTAATATTGAGGTCCACATCAAAACTTTTACAATTGGTTTCATTATTACACCAAAATAATACATTGGAGCAATTACTAGTTTTGAAAATCCTTTAGAATTATTTTTGGCCATTATTTTCGGTGTTATCTCTCCAAATATAAGAATTAAAACTGTCATAATCCCTGTTACAATAGCTAAACTCCTAGGAGAATTTCCCATTATATTAATTGCTAAAGCAGTAGCAATAGATGATCCTAAAATATTTACTATATTATTCCCTAAAAGCATCCCTGTTAAAATCTCATTTGGACTTTTTAACCACTTTTTTAATAAATGTGCTGTTTTCTTATTCGACTTCTCTATATCTTCTAAATCTGTTGTTTTAAAAGATGTCAATGCTGTTTCCGAGGCTGAAAAAAAACCAGATAGTAAAATTAATACAACTAATATAATAATATCACGATACGTGTCCAACTTTATAATACACCTTCCTTATTTTTTAAATTGAATGCTTACATATTCTACCATAATTCTCCATAAAAAACAACATACTGTGCTTTTTAAAATATAGTTTGGTAACGAATAAAAAGGAAAGCTGTTCGCTTTCCTTATTTTACTAAAAATAATACATCTCCTTTTTTAACCACTTTTCCATTTTCAGCTTTTAAAGCCACAATAGTTCCAGCCACTGGAGATTTAACTTCATTCATCATTTTCATAGCTTCTACTATACATACAGTGTCACCTATTTCAACCTTATCACCTATTTTTATAAAATCTTCAGAATCTGGTGATGGAGCTGAATAGTATGTCCCAACCATTGGTGAGATTATCTCTTTTCCTTCTAAAATTTCCAAAGGAGTGTCAATCTCTTCTATTTGTATTTCCTTGCTATGTACAATAGGCTGTTCAGCATACCTGATTGTTGATGTTATCATTTCTTGTCTCAATTCTTCTTTTTTCATAGTAAGTTTTGTTCCATCAATTTCTACACTAATTTCAGAAAGATTATGCTCTTCTATACTTTTAGCCAATTTTTTTATGCTTTCTAAATCTAATTTCATTACTCCTCCTTAATTACTTCCTATTACTCTTAATTCCTTTACAGAATCTAAAGCACTTATTTTTTCTAACATCTCTTCTATTTTTCTAAGTAGATTTTCTGTTGTTTGTATCGAAATAGTCACTCTGCTTACCCCATCTATTGCTATATTTTGAACAATTGTCAAAATATTCATTTGTTCTCCTGCTATAATATCTAAAACTCTCGCTAAAATTCCAGGTCTATCTACCAAAGATAGGTGTATACTAAATACCTTTTCTTTTCCACCTTCAAAAAATGGTTTGATATAATCCTTATATTTATAGTATGTACTTCTACTTATTCCAACCCTTTTTATTGCTTCATATTTCGATATTCTTTCAGCTTGAACAATTTCATTTACTTTTATAACACTTTGAATTGAATTTGGTAGTATCCTCTTATCTACAATATAAAATTCTTTCTTATCCATTTCTAAACTCTCCCCTATATTTTTTTTCCAATTTTGAATGCCTTCAGTGTATTATTAAGCAGCATTGCTATAGTCATAGGACCTACTCCCCCTGGAACAGGTGTCATATACGATACCTTTTCTTTTACAGATTCAAAATCTACATCTCCACAAATTTTATTATTTTCATCTCTATTTATTCCTACATCTATTATAATAGCACCCGTTTTAATCATATCCCCTTTTAAAAAATTGGCTTTTCCAATAGCTACTATTATAACATCTGCATTTTTTGTTTTTTCTGTAAGATCTTTTGTCTTACTATTACAAACCGTTACTGTCGCTCCTTCATTTATCAGAAGTGCTGTCATGGGCTTTCCAACAATATTACTTCTTCCTATAACAACGATATCTTTTCCTTCTAAAGCTATCTCATACTCTTCAAATAATTTCAATATACCTGCTGGGGTACAGGAAATCAGTGCTGTTTCATCTCCCAAAACAACTTTCCCTAAATTTTCTGGCTTAAAACCATCTACATCTTTATTTATATCTATTGCTTCTATTACTTTTGGTGTATCTATATGATCTGGCAATGGTAATTGAACCAGTATTCCATCAATTGTTTCATCCCTATTTAACTCTTCTATTTTCTCTAAAATCTCTTTTTCTGTCACTTCTGCCGACATAATAAAATTTTTCGATTCTATTCCTACCTCTTTACATTGTTTAATCTTAGAATTAACATAAATTTTAGATGCTAAGTTATCTCCCGCCTGTATTACTGCCAGTCCCGGAACTATGCCTTTAGCTTCTCTTATTTCAGCTATCTCTTTTTTTATTAAATCTCTTACTTTTTGAGATACATATTTACCATCTAAAATCTTCATCACTATTCCGCCTTTTTCTTCCAGTAATTCAATTCTTGAAGCTTTCTATTTAAGTCTATGTGTTCAATCACAACATCCTTTGATACCTTTATCTCTAGAGAAGTCATATTGAGTATAGCCTTTATACCAGATTGAATAACTATGTCTGTCACCTGCTGAGCTATAGATTTACTCTCTGTTATAATTGCCATATCTATTTTTTTCTCAGATGCAACTTTCGGTATATCACTTACACTACTTATTTTTATACCTTTATACTCTTTACCAATTCTGCTCTTTGTAATATCAAAAATTCCCACAATATTAAATCTTGGCTTTTCTATATCACCCTCTAGTAAAATAGCATTCCCCAATTTTCCAGCTCCAACAATAATTACATTATTTTGTTTGTTTATTCCTAATATATCCTCAATCATTTCACAAAGACACTTTACATTATACCCCTTGCCCCTTATTCCTATACAACAATCTAAATCCATTATAAAATTTGAAAGATCTTTTCTGATTTGAGCAGCTGTTACTCCTAACAGAACTCCCATCTCTTCCGACGATATATAATCATCTGGTGAAAATTTCTCCAAACATTTTAAATACATTGTTAGCCTTTGTATAGTTTTTCTTGAAATTTTTTCTCTCTTTTCTGAAGTCTTCATTATTTAACTTCTCCCCCTATTTTTTTATTTTAAAACTTCACCTATTTTAAATAGATTTCCGTTTATACTATCTTTCCCAGATATATTTTTTTTATTCTCAGGTTTAATCTCAATCAAAATTATACTACCTTCACCCACTTTTACTACAAATCCCTTCCCTTTAATTGAATCTACTATTTCACCATTTTCCCCATTTTCATAGACTCTATCAAATTTTTCAACAGCGTAAACTTTTAAAATTTTATCATTATGATATGTATATGCTGTTGGAAATGGATTCATTCCTCTTACAAAATTAAAAATTTCCTCTTTATTTTTATTCCAATCAATCAAACAATCTATTTTTTTATATGGCTTCACAAATGTTGCTAACTCATGGTTCTGTTTTTCTCTTTTTGCTATCCTTTTTTCTATTTGATCAACTGCCTCATTTAACTTTTCAGCCCCTATATCTTTTAACCTGTCATGAAGTGTTAAAAAAGTGTCCTCTTCATGAATTGGAGTAGTTCCTTTCAGTATAATATCACCGGCATCTAACTCTTCAGCGATATCCATAATAGTGACACCTGTTTCTTTTTCTCCAGCTATTATTGCAGCATTAATTGGTGCTGCACCTCTAAATTTTGGAAGTAATGATGAGTGCACATTTATTATTCCAAATTTTGGAAAATCAATTATATTATTTGGTATTATTTTTCCATATGCAACTACAACAATTAAATCCGGATTCAACTCTTTTACTAAATTAAACGTTTCTTCTGATTTCAGCGAATTAGGCTGATAAACAGGTATATTATTTTTCATCCCGTATTCTTTAACAGGTGTATATTTTATTTTTTTTCCTCTGGTATTAGGCTTATCTACCTTTGTGAATATTCCAACTATATCATGCTTCTTTCTTAATATATCCAATGATGGAACTGCAAACTCTGGTGTTCCCATAAATAAAATTCTCATTTTGCCTCCTACTTCTTTAAACTACTCAAATATTGAAGAGCCATTTTATAACCTTCAGAACCAAACCCAGCAATTTTTCCTATACATATATCCGATATTACAGATTTATGTCTAAATTCTTCTCGAGAATACACATTAGATAAATGAACTTCTATTGTTTTTAAATTAGTCGACAAAATTGCATCTCTTATTCCTATTCCATAATGCGTCAATGCTCCAGGATTTATTATTAAATAATCAATTTTTTTATAACTTTCTTGTATCTTGTCAATTATATAACCTTCATGATTAGATTGAAAAAATTCTATTTTCATTCCAGAATCCATACCGAACTCTTTGATTTTACCATTGATTGATTCTAAAGTTTCATTCCCATATATTGTAGGTTCTCGTTTTCCCAAAAAATTTAAATTTGGTCCATTTATTATTAAAATATTCATATCTCTTTATCCTTTTTTATATCCTCCACAACATCTATAAAAGATTTTATGTCATCAAACTCTTTGTATACAGACGCGAATCTGACATATGCCACTTCGTCTAATTCTTTTAATTTCTTTAGTACAAGTTCGCCTACTTCCTGTGTTGTTATCTCATTTTTCAAAGTATTTTGTATCACTTTTTCCACATCAGCAATAAATCGCTCTAAATCATCTCTACTTATATTCCTTTTGTTAGTTGCTCTTTCCAATCCTCTTAAAAGCTTTTCTTTATTAAATTTTTCTCTACTTTTATTTTTCTTTACAACATAAATTGGATTTTCTTCTATTCTTTCATAGGTAGTAAATCTTTTTTCACAGCTATTACATTCCCTTCTTCTTTTTATGGAGTTGTTCTCAGAAAATGCTCTACTATCTATTACTTTTGTGTCTTCACTATTGCAAAATGGACATCTCATACTCTCTCCCTACAAAGCTTCCTCTTTGTCTATACACTCTAACACCTCTTTTGCATTTTCACAGTTTAAAAGCTTTTCTCTAAAATTTTCATCTCTTATTAGTCTTGAAATTCTCGCTAATACTTTTAGATAAATTTGACTATCCTTAAATGGTGATGCGAATACAAAAAATATTTTTACTTTCTCTTGATCTAAAGATTTAAAATCTACTCCTTCTTTACTTATTCCAAAAGCTATTGTTAAACTTTCCGCTGCATCAGTTTTGGCATGTGGTATTGCTACCCCTTTTCCTATCCCCGTACTCCCTAGATTTTCTCTTTCCAAAAGAGCTTTATATATAACATCCTTTTTCTCTATTTTCTCTGATTTTCCTATTAAAGCAGACAGTTCTTTTAAAGCTTCATCTTTATTTTTAGCTTTTAGATTAAGTAATATTAGTTCTTCTGACATATAGTCAGTTATTTTAACTATGTTTAACATGAGTAACCTCCAAATAAATGTTTCTTTAGACTTAATTTTGTATCTAAATGATAATTTATATATTTTTCATAAAGAATGATAGCATCAACCAAAGTGTTTAGTTCTATTTTTTTTTCATTTTCTACCTTTTTCTCTAGATTTGCCAATACCTCAAATAAATCTTTTTTTAGGGGTATAACTTTATCATCTCCAAAATCTGTTATAGCTGATTCTGAAATACTGAAATATTTATCTCCTAATATATCTATTCTATACCCTTCATTTTTTATAATCCAATTCATCATCTTTAAAAGCATAATAAAATTATTATAATTTTCATTTTTTATAATAAAATACAAAGCCTTTTCTATTCTTTGGAAAAACTCTTTTTTTCTCTCTCCTGGCAAAACCACTTCATTAATGACAGAGAGAATATAAGATACTATTTCCAATTTCTCTATATTTTTTTTCAAATCATAAAAAAATTCTATTGAATCAATTGTGTTTAATATAAAATTATCACCTTTTTTATAAAATGTAAAATTTGATAGAGTTAATAAATCCACCGAACTTTGGTCTCTTTTTTTACTTTTTCTAATCCCTTTAACTAAAAGATCAATCTTTCCGAAATTTTCAGAAAAAACAGTTATGATTCTATCCCCTTCACCAAAATCTATTTTTTTTATCACTAACCCTTTAGTTTTTATAAACTTCATTTTTTAGTTCCTTTCTCTTAAGGTCACTATTAACTTTTGTATCTTTCAAATCTAAATCAGCGACTTTACTTTCTCTTTCAAATATCTCCATTTTAATTGGTAATAGATATCCGTCTATCTTTTTATATTCTTTTATTTTTATTTTATAAGTATCTTTATATTTTAACTCTTTCACTTTCTCTAAATAATAATTATCTATAAAACTTTTATCATTTTTATCTTTATTTTTTAAATCTTTTATAATTGATAAAAAATTACTCACGTCTTCACTATTATTTTCAGATACTTCATCAAACAATGGAATATATACTAATGATTTCTCATTTTCATATTGAAATATCTCTCCTTTATTGACAGTTGGAGAGATTACCTCTTTTCTCAGATAATCTGGTGAGATATACTCAATTTTATATTCCTTCACTTTTTTATTTCCATTCAAATAGATTGTTTCTTCTACTGTAGCATATATATCTTTTATATCTGAAATTCTATTTGGTGATGAGAAAATAGATGTCCCCACCAATAAAAATACAACTATTTTTTTTATCATCTATCCACCTCTGTGAGAACTATTATCTCATTCATATCCATTATATTGAAAGGTAATTTTACAAGATATTCAACATTGTTCTCATACTTCTTTTTTATTTCACACACTTCACCAATATATAATCCCTTTGGATATATATCACTGATTCCTGAAGTATAAACTTTGTCTCCCACAGCTAACTGTGCTTCATGAAATGATACAGGTTCAAATATAAGTTCATCACTTCTATTTCCCTTCACTATTCCTACCGTATTCCCTGCTGCAGTTGCACTAACTATCGAATTTTGAAAAGTTATCATTTGAACAATAGAGTAGTTCTTAAAAACCTTTTCAACTTTTCCTATTAGAGATTCATTAAATAAAACAGGCATATTCTTTTCTATTCCATCTGCCTCACCAATGTTTATGGCAAAACTTTCATACATCTCTCGAGTCTGTTGAAAACTTATTTTTCCGACCTTAAAATTAAATTTAAAATGATCTTTCATGTTAAGAAGCTCTCTCAGTCTATCGTTCTCTTCCAGTAACTTTTGATTTTTCTCTTCAACCAATGATTTCTCCACCAAGGTATGCTTTAATTTATTATTCTCGTTTAATAGTTCTTTATAATTTATAACACTCTCTGTGCTCTCTTTAGCCTTTTTACCTAAAAAATATATCCGCGATTGAAAAGGTAATAAAATCTCTTCTATCTCTGTCATTGTGTACATAAATACATCTTTTGCAAAAAAAACTACAACCATTAAAATTATGAATACATATATAATGTTTAATACTTTACTCTTTTTTCTTCCTATTTTCATCTCTATCCTTTTACAATTTCAACTAATATTTTTGATAAATCTACTAAATCTTTTATCTCGATATACTCCTCTAAAGTATGAACTTTTGTCATTCCAACAGCTAAATTTACACTTTTAACTCCCTTACTATTGTAAATATTTGTGTCACTACCTCCACCTGAAGATGCTGTTTCACTTTTAATTCCAACCTTTTCACAAGCTGTTTTTACAATTTTCACAATCTCTTCACAATCTTCTAATGAAAATCCAGGATACTCGATCTTTACATTATTTTCCAATATTGCCCCAAACTCATTACAAACTTTTTGGAATATATCAAATGTTTCATTTATCAAAGTATTCAACTTTTCGTTTGATAAACTTCTTGCTTCATAATCCAACTCTATTGACGGCATAACAATGTTCGTTGCCTGACCTCCTTTTACAACTCCTATATTCGAAGTTGTTTCAGCGTCAATCCTTCCTAATTTTATTTTAGTTATTGCATGCGCTGCAACTGTTAAAGCATTTATCCCATTTTCTGGTGAAATACCAGCGTGTGCCGGTTTTCCTATAATTGTTATTTTTCCTCTAGCAGCTGATGGGGCCTTTGTAATTATCTTCCCTGGTTTTCCACTTGAGTCCAGTATGAATCCAAAATCTACACCATAGCTATTGATATCAAAAGATTTCGATCCCAGTAGCCCTATCTCTTCTCCCATAGAAAAAACTACAACTATCTCTGGATGGTCCAAATTATTTTCTTTTATCACTCTTAACATCTCTATAATAGCAGCAATTCCACCTTTATCATCTCCCCCCAATATAGAAGTCCCATCTGATTTTATTATATCATTTTCTATTACTGGAACTACTTTTTCACAGGGTACCACTGTATCCATATGAGCACTGAATAATAATCTTTTCTTTCCTGGTGCTCTTAAAATTCCAATTATATTCCCACAGTTTCCACCATTTACTTCTCCTGCATTATCTTCCCTTACTTCTAACCCTAACTCCTTTAATATTTTTAATAAATAATCCCCCATAGCTCTCTCATTTTTTGAAGGAGATGAAATTTTTACCATATCTAAAAAATTTTCTACCAATCTGTCCTTTTTTATCATTTGCCCTCCCACAGGTTATCTTTCTTTTTAATATTCTTCTATAAGATTATATTACATTGTCATTCCTTTGTAAAGAGTTAAAGGTAATAAAAAATAACAGTAGTTAGGTACTACTGTTATTTTTTTCTAATATAGTTGCATTATTTTAAATCCTATTTAGAGTAATATTTTGTATGTAATATTCTATGGGCTTCTGAACTCAATGGATGCTCTAAATATTTTTCATATAATGATTGGATATATGGATTTTCATGTGATTTCCTAAAAATCTTTCCATTGTCTATACTCTGTAATCCCTCTGCTCTTTTTATAATTTTTTCGAAATCTCCGTGATGATATGGCTGGCCTCCTCCACCGACACATCCACCTTTACACGCCATAATTTCTATCGCATGAAAAAATTCCTCCCCATTTTTAACTTTATCCAAGATATCTCTAGCTGCTGATAAACCATTTGCTATTCCTATTTTTACAATAGTATCCCCAACTTTAACCTCACTTATTTTTATACCTTCCATTCCTCTCATAGATTTGAAATCTACATCCTCTAATGTTTCATTTGTCACCCATTCATATAAAGTTCTTGTTGCTGCCTCAATAACTCCACCTGTTCTACCAAAAATAACTGCTGCTCCTGTTGAATACCCCAAAGGATTATCAAATTCTGATTCTTCAAGTTTTCTTAAATCTATATTTGATTGCTTTAAAAGATGAGCTAATTCTCTTGTAGATATTGAATAGTCAACATCCGGTATACCATCTGTTATAAATTCTGGTCTTGATGACTCATATTTTTTTGCTAAGCAAGGCATTATAGAAACATTTATTATCTCGTCTCTTTTAACTCCTCTTGCTGGTCCCCAAATATTTTTCAATACCGCTCCAAACATTTGCTGTGGTGACTTTGCTGAAGAAGGTATATCCAACATATCTGGATAATGATGCTCAATAAAATTAACCCAAGCTGGGCAACACGATGTTAAAATCGGAAGTTTTACATCTTTATTTCCACTTAAATATTTTTCTAATCTTTGTTTAAACTCTGCCGCTTCTTCCATTATAGTTAAATCCGCTGCAAAATCTGTATCAAACACATCATCAAAACCTAATTTTTTTAACGCTGTTACTAACTTTCCAGTTACATCTGTTCCTGGTTCGTAACCAAATTCCTCACCGATAGCAACTCTCACTGCAGGTGCTACTTGAACCGTAACTCTTTTTCTTGGATTTGCGATATCTTTTATAAGTCCCCATGTATAGTCCTTTTCGTACAATGCACCAACTGGACATACAGCCACGCACTGCCCACAGAATGTACAATTAGTCTTGTCTAAATCTGATTCAAAAGCTGTTGAAACAACTGATTTAAACCCTCTATTGATAGCTGATAAAACTTGACATTTTTGAATATTATTACACATATTTTCGCATCTTCTACACATAATACACTTGTCTAAATCTCTAACTATTGATGGCGAAATCTCTCTTCTATATTCAAATATTTTTCCTTTGAATCTTATATCTCTAATTCCAAACTCCATTGCTAAAGTTTGTAAATCACACTTTCCATTCTTAGCACATATTAAACAATCTGTTGGATGGTTTGATAGCATCAATTCCAATACATTTCTTCTTTTTTCTAAAACTTCCATAGTATTAGTATTTATTATCATTCCCGGTGATATCGGAGTTGCACAAGCTGGAACTAAGTTTTTCCTCCCTACAACTTCAACTACACATATCCTGCAAGAAGCACAATCATTTTTAAAGCCAATCTCTGGAATATTCATATAACATAAGCTTGGTATTTTTATTTCAGCTGTTTTAGCTGCTTCTAATATTGTTGTTCCCGCTAAAGCTTCTACTTCTTTACCATCTATTATAACAATAACATTTTTCATAAATTCCCTCCACTAAGCTATATCTATTGCACTAAACTTACAAGCGTTATAACAAGCACCACATTTTATACATCTACTTTGATCTATAACGTGTCTCTCTTTTACTTTTCCTTCAATACAAGCAACAGGACACACTCTTGCACATGCTGTACATCCCACACACTTATCATTAATTAGATATCTTCTTAAAGCTTGACACTGTCCAGCTCTACATTTTTTATCATATATATGCTCTAAATATTCGTCTAGGAACTGACTTATTGTGGATAAAACAGGATTTGGTGAAGTTTGTCCCAATCCACAAAGAGAAGTTGTTTTTATAGTTTGAGACAACTCTTTCAATAGGGCTATATCTTCCTCTCTTCCTTCTCCTTTTGTTATTCTATCTAGAATTTCCCATAATCTAGTGTTTCCTATTCTACATGGTGCACATTTCCCACAAGATTCATCAACAGTAAATTCTAAATAGAACTTTGACACTGCAACCATGCAATCATCCTCATCCATTACTATCATTCCACCTGATCCCATCATAGATCCTTTAGCTAAAAGAGTATCAAAATCTATTGGAGTATCCAAATCCTTTTCTGTTAAGCATCCTCCAGATGGTCCACCTGTTTGAACAGCTTTAAACTTTTTATTATTCTTTATTCCACCACCAATCTCAAAAATAACTTCCCTTAGAGTTGTTCCCATAGGAACTTCTACCAAACCAACATTATTTATTTTCCCAGCCAAAGCAAATACTTTTGTTCCCGGAGAGTTTTTTGTTCCAATGCTTCTAAACCACTCTACTCCTTTTAGAATTATTTGAGCAATATTTGCTAAAGTTTCAACATTATTCACAACCGTCGGTTTTCCCCAATACCCTGATTCAGCCGGATATGGTGGTTTTGTTGTTGGTTCTCCTCTTCCTCCTTCCATTGAGTGTATCAGTGCAGTTTCTTCCCCACATACAAAAGCTCCAGCACCATATTTTATCTCAATATCAAATTCAAAGTTCGTTCCAAATACCTCTTTTCCTAACATTTTATGCTTTCTAGCCGTGTCGATAGCTTTTCTAAGTCTTTCTATTGCCAAAGGATACTCTGCTCTTATGTAAACTAACCCTTTTGTTGCTCCTATAGCATACCCTGCAATGGCCATCCCTTCAATTACACTATGTGGATCTCCCTCTAAAATAGATCTGTCCATAAAAGCACCCGGATCTCCTTCGTCAGCATTGCACACTACATATTTTTGATCTGATATATTTTTAGAGGCAAATTCCCATTTTAAACCTGTTGAATATCCTCCTCCTCCTCTTCCTCTCAAACCTGAATCTTTAGTCACTTTTACAACACTTTCTGGAGTCATTACTGTCAATACTTTTTTTAAAGCTGCGTAACCTTCAGCTGCTATATATTGCTCAATTGATTCTGGATCTATAGTTCCACAATTTTTAAGAGCAATTCTAACTTGCTTTTTATAGAACTCCATATTTTCCCCTTCAAAAACTCTCTCCCCGCTCTTAGGATCAATATACAATAATTCTACAATTTTTTTCTCACTAATTATGTCTTCTACTATAATTTTTTCTGCATCTTCTGGTTTTACTTCAATATAAAATGTATTTTCCGGCATTATTTTTACTATAGGTCCTTTTTCACAAAATCCAAAACATCCTGTTTGGATAACTTCTACTTCATTTTTTAATCCATGCTCTTTAATTGAATTTCTTAGTTTTTCTACAATTTGTTCTCCTCTTGCAGACAAACAACCAGTACCACCGCAAACAAGTATTTTCTTTTTCTCTTTCATAATTAGCCTCCTAAAATACTTTTAATGTAATATCGTTCCTTTATTTTGATGTTTTTTCTTTTCTATATTTTTCTAATATTTTTTTCATATCTTTAACTTCTTCTTTTCCATAAACATCTTTTCCAATTAGAACCACTGGAGCTAATCCACACGCACCTACACATCTGAGTGCATCTATTGAAAATAATCCATCCTCTGTTGTTTCTCCAACATCAATTCCTAAATAATTTTTTACACTAGTTAAAACTTTTTCAGCTCCTCTTACATAACAAGCTGTCCCCATGCAAACTGATATAGGATATTTTCCTTTTGGTTTCATTGAGAAGAAGTGATAAAAACTTACCACTCCATACACTTTTGCAATTGGAAGATTCATCTCTTTTGCAATAAATTCCTGTACTTCTTGTGGCAAATATCCAAAAATCTCCTGTCCTTTATGAAGTACAGAGATTAATGCTCCATTTTTTTCTTCAAGAGCTTCTATATACTTTTTTAACTCTTCAAACATCTCTTTTTTTAATTTATTATCACAAGCCATTTTTACCTCCTATTTTTTATTTTTGTTTTTTCAAAGAATTTATGTTATTTTATTACTATATTTTTTAACAAAAATCAATAGTTGGAACAAGTTAAATTTTTCTATACTTTTCCCTCATATAATAAAAAACCTGCAGATAAAAATCTACAGGCTTTAATTTTCTAACTATTTTGCTGCTTTATAAGCGTTCTCTGAGCCAAAAACTTCTTTAATTTTCTCTTTATAATACGCCTTCATCTCTTCCTTTGCAACACCTAAATATTTTCTTGGATCGAACTCTTCAGGTTGCTCAGCAAATACTCTTCTCACTCCTGCTGTAAATGCAAGTCTTCCATCTGTATCTACGTTTATCTTTGCAACTCCTGATTTTGCTGCTCCCATTAACTCAGTGTTAGGAATTCCAATAGCATCTTTTAATATTCCACCATATTTTTTGATCTCTTCAACGTACTTTTGAGGTACTGCTGATGACCCGTGTAATACAATTGGAAATCCTGGGATTCTTCTTTCAATTTCAGCCAATATTTCTAACTCTAATTTTGGATTTGTTCCAGGTTTAAATTTGTGAGCTCCGTGTGAAGTTCCAATAGCGATAGCCAATGAATCCACCCCAGTTCTCGCCACAAACTCTTCAACTTCATCTGGATTTGTAAATATACTATGTTCAGCAACAACATCATCTTCTACTCCAGCAAGAACTCCTAACTCAGCCTCTACTGTTACATCAAACTTCTTTGCATACTCAACAACTTCTTTTGTAACTGCTATATTTTCTTCGAATGGATAGTGAGAACCATCAATCATTACTGATGAGAATCCTGCATCTATACATGATTTTACTGCATCTAAATTTGGACCATGATCCAAGTGAAGCGCCACTGGAATATCTGATCCCATAGCTCTTGCTCTATCTACAGCAGCTTTAGCTAAAAGTGGAGTAACCTCTTTTGTCATATACTTTAATGCTCCTGTTGAACATTGTAATATAACTGGCGAACCCATTTCAGCACAAGCTTCAACAATCGCTAGCATTTGCTCCATATTATTAAAGTTAAACGCTGGAACAGCATAGTGCTCTCTATTGGCTTTTGCAAACATTTCTCTAGTATTAGATAATCCTAAATCTTTGTAATTATATGACATAACTTTCCTCCTAAATATTTTATTCATCTATTAATATAACAAATTTTTGTACTAAAATCAATTTTTGAAACTATTAGTTTTTTATCTTTATTTGACTTAAAATATATCTAAAAAACCACTTTATCTTTCTTTTACTCTTAAATATTTTAAAAACTTCAGGAATTAACTCTATTACATCCTCTATTACTCTTTGATATGAAGATAGACTTTTAGGTAATATATTTTGAGTGTTCACTAGCCAAGACAAAAGAATTAAGTTTATAATTCTTAAAAAGCTTGAAGCAAAATTTAAAATTCCACCCTTTGTTACATATATACTATAAATTTTGAATAGAACTTCTCCCTCTTGATGATAATATATTTGAGCCAAAAAAGTAGTTAAATATATAAATATAAGAAATTTTAATTTTTTTAAATGTTTTAAAAGTTCTTTATTAAATAGAATATTTAACACAACCTCTGCTATAAGGAGAACTGTTAATATTGTCATATTTTTAACAAAGAGATTCAAAATAAATAAAATTAAAAGGCTATTTTTTAACAACAGTCATTCCACCCATATATGGTACTAAAACCTCTGGTATCAAAAATGATCCATCCTCTTGTTGGTAGTTTTCCATAATTGCCAATAAAGTTCTTCCCACTGCTAATCCCGATCCATTTAATGTATGACAAAACTCACTCTTTGAATTTCCTTCTGGTCTATATTTTAATCCCATTCTTCTAGCTTGGAAATCTCCACAATTAGAACAAGATGAAATTTCTCTAAATTTGTTCTGTCCTGGTAGCCATACCTCTAAATCATAAGTTTTTGCAGCCCCAAATCCCATATCACCAGAACACAGTTGAATAACTCTATATGGCAAACCTAATTTTTGTAGTATCGCTTCTGCATTTTCAACCATTTTCTCCAATTCATCATATGATGTTTCAGGTGTCGCTAACTTTACCATTTCAACTTTATTAAACTGATGTTGTCTAATTAGTCCTTTTAAATCTCTTCCATAAGAACCTGCTTCTCTTCTAAAGCACGGTGAATATGCTGTATAATATTTAGGTAAGTCACTTTCATTCAATATCTCTTGTCTATGAATATTTGTCAATGTAATTTCTGACGTTGAAATTAGAAACATATCGTCAGTTGTCTTATACATATCTTCCTCAAACTTTGGCAATTGCCCTGTTCCTTCACAAATCTCTCTTCTCACTATAAACGGTGTTAGGTGCTCTGTATATCCATGCTCTGTTGTATGCGTATCAAGCATAAAACTAATTAAAGCTCTTTCTAACCTCGCTGCTGCTCCTCTGTATATTGTAAATCTCGATCCTCCTAATTTAGTTCCTCTTTCAAAATCTAGAATTTCAAGTTTCTCTCCTATTTCCCAATGCTCTTTAGGCTGAAAAGTAAATTCTCTTGGTGTTCCCCATCTTCTTATTTCAACATTATCTTCCTCATCCTTTCCAATAGGAGTACTTGTATGATACATATTTGGAAGAGTCATTTGAAAATATGTCACTTTCTCTTCTACTTCTGCCAATTTTGCATCTAATTCTTTTATTTCAGCTGAAACTTTCCCCATTTCTGCTATGATTTCAGATGCATCCTCACCAGCTTTTTTTCTTCTAGCTACCTCTGCAGACTCTGTATTTCTTTTATTTTTTAACATTTCAACTTGAGATAAAATTTCTCTTCTCTCTGTATCTAACTTCACAAACTCTTGAAGATCAATATTACTTCCTCTGTTTACCAGCATTTCCTGTAACATATCAATGTTTTCACGAATAAATCTTAAATCTAGCATAGCTTTTCTCCTTTATAATTAATTATATATTTATATTTTATAACCTTTTTTTACTATATGTACATCCTTTATATCTATTCCAGCTAAAATCAAAAAGGAATTTGGTGAAGTGTTGACCAATTCTAAATTTATGATATTTTCAACTCTCGAAAAATACTTGATTCTCTCTCCTAGATTCCTCTCAAATATTTTTCCTTTCTTTTCTTTTCTTTCAATTATCTCCCCTTGGTTAAATAAATTCTCCAAAGTATCTATATCTTTTTTTGTCCCTTTTATTTCAAAAACAGCATCTGTATATACATCTACAATACTTCTCTTATCCTCAATTGTTTCCACTTTAGTCACTTTAAATCCTGGAACCGCTGCAGAGTTCATTCTCTCCATTACTTCAGCATCTGTCATCATCTCTGATAACTCTATATCCATTAATTCATTAAAAGCTTCTGTTCCTAGAGATACCGGATTCCCCAAGGAAATTTTTGGTCTTGGGTGAAATCCTTGAGTATATTTCATAGGAATATGAGCTTTTTTTAATAATCTATCTGCAAATCTAAGCATATCTAAATGAGATATAAATCTCATCTCACCATACTTATCAAAAGTTATTCTCTTTTTCATTATGTTACCTCATTTTTTATTTTAGATATATTGTACCATGTTACACTTTTAAATTAAATACCTTTCTTTAAAAAAATAAAAAATCTAAAGTTGATTTAACACCTTTAGATTTTCTAATTCTATATATTTTTAACTTTTTCTCTCTAACTCTTTAACTCTTTTTAATAACTCTGGTAATTTTTTTTGAGCAGCTTTTATTCTCAAATCATCTTTCAAATTCACCAATGGATGACCTGCTAGCACTTGGTTATCCTCAACATTTCCTGTAATTCCAGATTTTGCACCAATCATAACATTGCTACCTATCTTAATATGTCCAGCAACTCCAACTTGTCCACCCAAAGTTGTATTATTCCCAACTTCAGTACTTCCCGCTATTCCTACCTGAGATATAATCAAACAATTTTGACCAATTATATCATTGTGTGCGATTTGAACCAGATTATCTATTTTTGTGTATTTTTTTACTATTGTATTTCCAATTGTTCCTCTGTCTATCGTTGTATTTGCCCCTATTTCCACAAAATCTTCAAGAATTACGGATCCTATTTGCTCTATTTTTGTATTATTTCCATTCACTTTCACAAATCCAAATCCATCTGATCCAATTACCGCCCCCGGTTGAATAACACACTCTTTTCCAATCTTACAAAACTCTCTTATAGTTGCATTTGGATATATTATTGTATTATCTCCAATCTCTACCCCCTCACATATTGTCACATTTGGATAGATTGTTACATTTTTCCCTATTCTTACATCATGCCCTATATAAGAATTAATTCCAATACTTGATCCCTCACCTATTATAGCTGAATCCTCAAGTAATTTCTCCATTTTTTTTAATTTTCTTTTAAAAAATCCTAGTAATTTGGGCATTAAAACTCTTGGATTATCTTTTACCAACAGATATGTCTTTCCATTTTTTGGTAATTCCATCCCCATTGGAACTATTATAACACTCGCTTTTGTCTCATCTAATTTTTTCAAAAATTTTTCATCTGATGCAAAAGTTATTTCTCCTTCTTCAGCTTGAAAAAAGGGAGATAGCCCTGTAATATTTACCTTGATATCTCCCTTTACTTCGCACTCAAGAAGAACTATCAACTCATCTAATTTATAAGTCATCCTATCCCTCTCTGTGCTTTTATTAGTCTACTTTTTTACTTTTTTCCATTACGTTTAGTACTTTTGGAGTTATATTTTCTCCTCCAAACTTAATTGCACCCTGCTCAAGAACATAATCATATTTATCTGTTCTTGCCACATTTTGAATAGAGATATTTATTAATCTATCAATCTCTTGCATTTTTTTTGCTTCTTCACTTGAAAGTTTAGCTTGAGAATCTCTCACTAACTTTTGAAAAGCAGCAACTTTTTCTTCAAAAGATTTTTTTTCAGCTTCAGTTACATCTTTTCCTTTTCCTTGTAATTCAACTTGAAGTTTTTGTAATTCAATCTCTTTTTTCTGTAATGTAGTTTCTAAAGTTTGCTTCTCTTTAGTTAAATTATCTCTAATGACTTTTGTTTGAGAATATTTTGCAAATAACTCTTGGCTATTTACATATCCCACTTTTAATGCGAAAGCAGATGTAGATACTGCTGCTAACATTGCTATTATTGCTATTTTCTTCATTTTGAATCCTCCATATATTTTTTATTAGAATGATTGTCCCATGTTGAAATAGAATTTCATTCCACTTTCTTCTGAATTTCCTACTGGCCATCCAAAGTCAAATCTTAAAGGTCCTACTGGTGTATTTACTCTTAATCCGACTCCTACTGTTGTTCCAATATCATCTGGGAACTTTGCATTTCTTTTTTGATTTAAGTACCCTGGGTCTTCACCTTGATAATCCCATGCTCTTCCAATATCTGAGAATACAACAATTCCTAAAACATCATTTATTTGAGTTCTATTCTCTATTGTCGCAGTCACTTTTTGTGTTCCTTGATAGAATCCACCATCATATCCTCTAAGAGTACTTCCTCCTCCTACCCAGAACCTTTGAGATTCAGGTGTAGTAGTAGTCATAATTCCACCTACAACTCTATATGCAAATGTGTTACTTTTAAATAATCCTCTATGATATTTTCTTAATTCTAAAGTTGTATTAGCGAAAGTTCCTGAGTCAATGGTATCAGCATATCCCACTTCAACTTGATATTTTCCATACCAACCTGATGTTGGATTCCAATAACTATTTCTAGTATCATATGTTATTGATGGATATATACTGAACAATCCATAACTTCTTTTATCTCCCCATTTTTCAAGAAGATTTACTCCATTATAATTAGTGTAGTTTGCTAGCTCTGACTTTTTAGCTTTTTCTGTTATATATTCAGCTTTGGTTCCTAGTCCTATTCTTAAATTTTTAGTTAATCCTTTTCCTACATTCAATTTAGCACCGTAGGTATCTGTTTCACGGAACAGCACACTGTCACCGTTTTCATATTCGTTTTTATATAAACTCCATCCCCAAGATATTCTATCAGTACCTTTTATCCAAGGATCTGAGAAGTTAAGAGAAAAGCTTGTATAGTTTTCATTTGACTTTTCAAAAGTTACTCCCAACTCTTGTCCTTTACCTTGCCAGTTCATATCTTTTACTGATAACATACCAAGAAGACCTATTTCTGATCCATAGGATATCGCTCCTTGTAAAGTTGCTGTTCTCTCCTCTTCCAGTAAAAGAACTAAATCAACACCTTGATTTTCTCCCGGAGCTGGTTTTGTTTCATATTTTACATTTTTAAAATAACCTGTTCTCATCAAGTTTGATACAGTTTCATTGTAATCATTTATATTAAATACTTGACCTGGCTGTATCTCTATTTCTCTATCAACTACGTAATCTCTTGTTTTTAACAGCGTATCCGTTGCCTTTCTTCTTTGACCTTTTTGTTTAGTTACCATTTTCGTAAAGTTAACTTTATCTACTACGCCCTCATTGATTACTATTTTTAAATCATTGGCTCCAGTTAAATCAATGTCCTCTATCTCCGCTAAAACATAGCCATCTTCATTATATTTTTTTAATATCTTATCTCTAGCATCTCTTAAGTTGTTAAGATTTAAAACCTTTCCAGGTTCTATATTAACTAAACTCTTTAGTTCCTCTGTTGTATACTTCGTATTCCCTTCTATTTGAACTCCATTCACAATTGGATTTTCAATAACAGAGTATACAACTACTAGTCCTTCTGGATATTGATAAACATCTGGTATAACCTCTCTATACATTCCTGTTTCTAAAAGTTCTCTTTGACCCTTAATTATTTTATTTTTTGAAAAATATCCTCCAACTTTAATCGGAATTTTCTTAGCAACTTCGCTCACTGGAACATTTACGCTACCAATTATTTCCAAACTAGATACAACCAATGTAGTATCCACTCGTTCTCTTTCTGAAGCCGGTAAAATCCCTTGTTTTTCTAAAAGTTCCTTAGTATCTTTTTTCTCTTTTACATCTACTACTAATTTTATTCCTCCATCATAAACTTGAGGATAAATAGCTAATTCGTCTATATAATCACTTTTTTTTATGTTGTTATAGTCTTTTAATAATCCCTCTGTTGAGAATACTTGACCTTTTTTTAAACTCATCTTTTGTATTAAAACATCTTGAGGTATCTCATTTAAGTTTTTAAACTCTACCCCTTTTACTAAATATTCTCCTTCTGCTCCAAATGAAACTATAGAAGCTACTAGTGATATTATTCCGATTAGGTGCTTTTTCATCCCAAATTGCCCTCCAATTATTTTTTATTAGAAAAAATATCTTTTATACTATTATATTTTCTTTCAAACTTAAAATCAACATAATAATTTAATTTTCCTTTTTTCTTTTCATCAATCATATTAGCATCATTTAATTTTGAAGTTCCTATTCCATAAGACCATCCTGATTTATATCGCCTTTCCACTTTAAAATCTAGCTGATTTACAGAGTTAGAAAACTCACTACTTTTACTCTCGCTATCAGTTCCTCCTATATCATACTTCGTTCCATCTATTATTCCTAGTTTTAAAATCCAAAAATATTTATCTTTATATATAGGATTTTCTGCCTCTAAATATGCTCCAAATCCAAAAACACTCGGATCTTGAGTTTTAGGATCATCTGAGTTAGCTAAAACTTCCTGATTGAAAACATCTGACACTATCCTAAATTTTGATATATGAAAAATATTTTGAATTTTTCTCGATATAGGTCTCAATAAAGTACTTGAAATTTGACTATCTATAATGGTCTTAAAGAGTAACGCTACTACGTTTCTATCGTTTCCATCTCCATTTCCATCAAAAAGATTTTTTAGACTACTGCTCTCACTTCCTTGATTTGTCATTATATTTAATCTTAAACTATTTAGTTCTCCTTGTAAAGATATTTCTACATTTCCATTGGCTGTTAATGAAGAGACATCAAATATCAAGTTAGGATTAAACTCCGAAATTAAACCATTCTTTTTATCGGCTAAAAGTAAAGCTCTTGTTACGGTAAAATCTTCACTTCCAAGTACAAAGCTTCCTTTTTGTATTTCTAATTCACCCACTACACCTACTTTTTCATTTTTTCCAACAAGGTTAAATCTACCCAATAAAACTCCCTGTACGTCTTGTGCAAAAGTTGAGACATCAGGTATATTTATATTTATTCCATCTTTTATCATGACTCCTACATTAAATTCTGGTGTTTCATTCAACCCACTTTTTATTTCAAAGTCTTTTCCTAGCCTTTTACTCTCGCCAATTATCGCTCTTGTTTTATCTATTATAAAATTTAAAATAGTTAAAATCAAGCCTTTATCTTCTTTCAATATTCCGGTTATTTCACCACTGTTTATAACAACATTTCCAGATACTTTATTTTCTGAATACACTAAATTTGTCGAAAGATCTATTTTAAAATAATCTTTTAATTGATAAATCATATTTTTCAAACTCACATTAAACGCATAATCTAAATTTTTATAAAATTCATTATCTGCTCTAATTTCATCTAAGGACGGTAACTTTAGATATCCTTTACCTTTTATCTCTCCGTCATTTAGTTTCCCTTCTAAAGAATTGACAGTCAACCTTTCACTATCAATTTTTAAAATCATATTTATATCTTTCAAGTTTGAAAAAGCTTTAGGTAGATTTGCATTGAAATTAACTAAATCAATATATCCACGATTTTCTTTAAAATTACTTGATAAATGTACATCTATATTTGCAGTTCCTGTTATATCTTTTACATTGTCCTTTGATAGGATTCCATTCAAAAAACTTAAATCTATATTTTTTGAAAAAACATTAAAATTGTACTCCTGATTTGAAATTCTATACTCTCCTCTACCCTTTATCATATTCTTTTCATAATAAGCTAAAATTTCATTAACTGTTAAAATATCTTTATCCCCTAATAATCTCAAAGAGATATCATTAAAATTAAACTCCTTAATTTCGTATTCTCCATTGAATAAATTTAAACTATATTTTGGATTGTCTAAATAACCCTCAACCTTACTCTCTATACCTATACTTCCATCCATATCTTTCACATTGATAATCCCGTGAAAATTCTTTAAATGGAGTATTTGTTTTGGAATACTATACTCCAGTGTTTTTTCAATTAAATTAATCTCTCCTCTTGAGTATAAAAGTTTTTTCCCTTCCAAATTTAATACATCTAAGTTGTCTATATAGATACTATTCTTTGTGTTATCTTTTAAATATTTTAAATTGGATGTTAAGTTTGGTAATATACTGCCATTTAAGTACACTCTATCAATATTGATTCCCGCAACAGCCTCAATAATACCATCAGATATCTGCCCACTTACCCTAGATAAAAGACGATATTTTAACGCTTTAAAATTATAATACTTTGGTAAATTTTCTTCCAAAATATTCAATATAAATTTCCCCTCTTTATTTTTTAAATTATATTCAATAGTTGCTAAACTCTGATTTAATTTAAATTTATCAGCTATTAGGGTATCATCTTTATAAAAGAGATTTCCATTTAATGATATTAATTCTTTGTTTGGCATCTCTAAATAAGCTTCTTTAACTTGTGCATCAGCTTGAAATTTTTCAAAACTTCCCGATATATTTCCATATACATTTTCTAAAAGTAAAACTATACTACTTTTTTCAAATTCACTACTTTTTAAACCAGTTATGTAATAATCTAAATCTAGAGATTTGTCCTTAATATCTATTTCTCCTTGCACTTTAAATAATCCATTTCTTATATCAGAGATTGTTAATTTTCCATCATCAAATGTCGAATCAATTTTTATTCCCTGAACCATAATCTTTTTATACTTTCCCTCTCTTAACTCACCTTGAACACTAGCTTGAAAACCACCATCATTAACTATTGATACATTTGCATAAGCATCCAAAAGAATATCTTTATTTTCTAATTTTAAGTCGTTTACAACTCCTCTTAAAATAAATTTTTCTTTCTCTCCTGCAATCTCACCTACAAAGTCCAATTTTGTGTCCAAATTCAAATTAGTAAATATATTTTTTTCTTGAAAATTTTTTGTATGTATTTTAAATTTATATTTCAAATCTTCTCTGTTTAATTCCCCTAGGATTTGTAACACTTTCTGACCATCTTGGTTAACCATTGCAATCTCATCAAAATTAATTATTTTGTCTTTTTCGTGAGCTTTCAAAAAGAAGTCATAGTTATTTAATAAATTACTTCCACTTAGACTTAATAATTCTAAGGTTTGGTTTTTTAAATCATAAGACATCACAAGTTTTTTATCTTGATAAAGTTCTAATACTTCCTCTTTCTTTTTATATTCCCCATTCAAATTTACAAAATTTGAAGCAACATCAAATTTCAGATTCTCTCCATTAAAATCTAAGTCAACTTTATACGTCAATTCCTTTTTATACTCCAATCCTGGAACTAATAGATTCAGTTTATCTCCGGATAAAGTCAGTATCCCATCCTTAAAAAGAACTTTTCCATCTAAATCATTTATTTCAACTCCTGAGGAGATAAATGGATAACTATTATATAAAACTTGAGCTTTAAAACCTTGCTCTTTTTCATATGATAACTCTACATCAACATTTTTGAATTTTAAGGTGTCTAAAGGTAAATTTAAGTCTCCTAATAATTTATAACTCTTAGCTACCTTGTATGGTAAATTCTCAAATTTAAAATTAACTTTTACCCCCGACTCCTCTGAATAAAAAACGTCGAAAGTTCCTGGAATTTTATCCAAAAGGTAAGTGAAATTAACATCAATTTTATCTTTTTTAAAATCAATTTTTCCATTTACATCTTCAACTTTACTGCTTAATCCGTCATATGTCACTGTTCCATCTTTAAGTTCGGCCACCCCTGTTAAACCTCTTGTTGCAATTGTTAAATTCATATCAAATAATCCTGTAGCTCCGCTTATTTCTCTGTCATCATAACCGTATTGAACAAGTTCTGGTTTTATCATAATATTTTTTAAAACTATATTCATATCCAATGGTTCATCTAAATTATTAAATCTATATTCATATCTCTCTTCTTGATGTTTACCTTTAAACTCTAAATCAATTCCTGTTATTTTATTGAAAGAAACATAGCCATCGACACTACTTAATTCTTGTTTTATCTCTCTCGAGTACGTTGTATCTCTAAATAACAATTCTCCATCTTTCACTGTTATTAGATCTATTGGAACTGCTGTTCCAGCTTTAGAAGTTGACTCTCCTTTATCTCCACTTGAAAAAGCGTCCACTATATTTATATTCTCACCTTTACGCTCTATATGAACCCATGGTCTTTCAACATTAATCTCTTTTATTCTAAAGTTTTTAAGTGACTCTTTAGAGTATGTTATAACTACTTTTGGAGCTTTTACAATTATGTCCTCACCTTTTGACAATACAACATCCGTAATGTCAATTTCTCCAAACTTAGAAAATTTAATCTCTTGAGAAGATATTGTTGGACCTACTGCAATTTTCAATATGAGTTCCACAACCTTAGGTAAATTATACTTAATTAACAATCCTCCACTCAAAAAAATAAAAATGGGAAGAGATATGATTATTAATTTTTTGTATTTTTCAAAAATTTTCATCTCTCATCCCTCCTACTAAATATTATTTATAATGGCTTTTTTAAAGCTACCCCAGCTCTTCTTGGATATTTTTTATCAGTTGATTTTTCTTTTAAAATTTCAACTACTAATCTTTCATCACCATAATTTGGTAATTCGTATCTATGTGTCTTTACTATGCTTGCTCCCAAAATATTTAAAGCGTTTATTGCTTCATCTGTTTCATCTGTTCCCGCCATTTTTTGAGCTAAAAAATGACCTCCAATCTCTATAAAAGGAATCATATATTCCAAAATAACATTAAGTTTATTCACTCCTCTACAGAGACCAATGTCAAAACTTTCTCTATTTTCCTCAGTTATATAATCCTCTGCTCTAGAATTGATTACAGTTACATTTGATAGATTTAGCAACTCTTTTACTTTTTGTAAAAATATTGTTTTCTTGCCAACAGAGTCCATTAATACAAACTCCATTTCAGGGTTAAATATTGCCAATACCATTCCCGGAAATCCAGCTCCTGTTCCTATATCTATAGCTTTTCTACCTTTTTTCTCATCCAATAGATTTTGTAAAAGAAGTGAGTCCAAAAAATGCTTCTCTATTGCATCTTTAGTATCCCTAATAGCTGTCAAGTTTGTATGCTTATTGTACTCTATTAAATACTCTAAATATTTTACTAAATTATCATATACATCATATGTGTTTTTACAATTTGGATCTCTAAAACTACCAAGAGTAATTTCTTTTGTAACATTAGATACTTGCATAGTACACCCATATGCTCCACCTAAAACTCTAACCTTATTCCACAAATAATCATAACGAACAATATGTGCTAATATTTGAAGTGCTCCATCATATTCAAAATTTGATTCTTTTAAATTGAATGTTTTAGCATTATATGAAACCTCTGATGGAATGACTAATGCTCTTTTAATCTTAGAATTTAAGCAAACATCTAATGCTTGAACATTTTCTTTACTTTCAAGTTCAAATAAAGAAACTTCTTTTTTAAGAGCTTTAATTGTTTCATTACTTCCAGAGAATGAAACTAACATATTATTTTTATTAAATACACGCTTGATAACATTTTCTAAATTAGAAATAAAATCACCTACATTAGCTATTGCTTGATTTAAAAATTCATAGCGATTCTTTCCAATTAAATTAGAACGAAGCTTAGCACTTTTAACATCAACTGCTTGAGCTTCAATC